>JALQSY010000204.1 GCA_023264215.1 Candidatus Nanopelagicales bacterium | reverse complement strand
GCCGGGCCGGTCGATAGCCGCACAAGTGCGTCCGCGACGCGGGAGCGGGTGTCGGCCAACTCGGGGAAGGACAGCGTCGACATGGCCAGGCTCCGGCCCTTGGCGGGCGCGGCCTTGCCCTCGCTCGGGGGCAGCAGGATGAGCACCCCGCCACGCTAGCGGGCTACCCGACTATCGCCGTCGATCATTCGGTTGCTGGGGCCTTGCCCCATCGACCGTTCGACTGCCATTCGGTCGACGGCGTGTGGGCCGGGTACCCTGGAGCCACGGCGGACGAGCCGACCGGGCGATCGCGGCGGCGCAAGCTGTCGAGGAAAGTCCGGGCTCCACAGGGCAAGGTGGTGGGCAACACCCACCCGGGGCGACCCGCGGGACAGTGCCACAGAAAGTAAACCGCCTCGAGCAATCGGGGTAAGGGTGAAACGGTGGTGTAAGAGACCACCAGCACCGCAGGTGACTGCGGTGGCTCGGTAAACCCCACCTGGAGCTAGACCAAGTGGATCCTCAGGGGTCCAAGCAGGAGAGCGGCCCGCTCACCAATCCTGCTGGTAGGTCGCACGAGGCCACCGGCAACGGTGGTCCCAGATGGATGATCGCCCCTCGCGCGAGCGAGGACAGAACCCGGCTTATAGGTCGACTCGTCCGCCGCCCTTGCGCCCTGTTTGACGTGGCGGCACCGCCGTGCTCCGGGGTT
The DNA here is from genome assembly GCA_023264215.1 of Candidatus Nanopelagicales bacterium. Next base: position 2,559 of record JALQSY010000204.1, on the reverse strand, counting down.
GACTCGTCCGTCGCCGCGATCGCGGGCTAGGACGAGGCCTGGTCGTCCTTGGCCATCTTGAGCAGCCGGGACATCTGCTTGTCGAAAACCTTCGCGACGTCGCGTGCACCCGCGGACTTGACCGCGGAGATGGGCTCGCCGGTGCTCTCCGCCTGCTGCAGCGCGACGCGCTCGGGGATCGCCGGCTTGAGCAGGGCGCCGGGCCCGTGGATCGCGACGAGCTCGCGCTTGCGGTAGCGGTGCTCCTCGGTCTTCTCCCGGAGCCGATTGACGACGATGCCGGCGAAGCGCAGTCCGGGGTTGACCGTGGCGCGGATCTCATTGATCTCGCTGATCGCACGCTCAGCGCCCTGGGCGCCGAAGAAGGACGGCGTGGTGACGACGACGGCGAGATTCGACGCGGCGAGCGCCTCGCGGGTCAGTGCGCCCAGGGACGGCGGACAGTCGATGATCACGACGTCGTACCCCTCGAGACGCTTCATCGCGCGAGCCAGCTTCGGGGAGAAACTGCGCTTGCCGGTCCAGGCGTCGAAGCGGATCAGCTCCTCGTCGCTGCCGACGACGTCGACCCGACCCTCCTTGAAGGACCATCCGGTCTTGGTGGCCGCGGCGCTGAGGGCCTCGGCGCTGGGTGCCGCGAGGACTGTGGCGGCGTTGTTCCGCGGGTGGCGGCCCTGGAGGATCGAGGTGGCGTTGCCCTGGGGATCGAGGTCGATGACCAGGACCTTCAGGCCACGCTTGGCGGCCGCCCCGGCCAGGCCGAGGGCGACGGAGGTCTTGCCGACCCCGCCCTTGAGGCTGAGCACGCTGATGGCGATCACGGGCTCCAGTGTGTCGGGCCGCGTGTCGCGCCGCACCCCCGGCCCGAGAATTGGCCCGAAATCCCTCGTGAATTCCCCGGGGCGCTATCCGAAATCGGTCACCTTGTGGGGCCGGCCCTCCCGGTCGTACGTCGTCCACGCCCCGACCTGCTCGCCGGCAGCGAACCGGCCCGAGCGCATGGGCGAGCCGTCCCGGCGGAAGAACTCCCACGCGCCGTTCATCTCACCGCCCTTGACCCGGCCGCGGCTCTTGAGGAAGCCGTTGTCGTAGAAGGCCTTGGCGACCCCGGAGGCCTTGGGGTAGGAGGCGTTGATCTGGTCGATCCGGGCCCGCACGACGTAGCGGAGCAGGGCGGTCGGGGGAGCGCTGTCCCGTGGCACGTGGATGGTGCCCTTGGTGGTGGCGAAGTCGGGAAACTCCGCCGCGACGAGGGTCACGACCTCTGGACCGGGGAACAGGCTGTTGTGCTCGGCGAAGCCGCTGAAGCTCAGGACCAGGTCGTTGTCGATGCGGTAGCTCGGCATACCCCAGGCGATGACCTCCTCGGCGCCGGGCAGCAGGCGCCGCAGGGAGTTCCTGGTGGCCGCGAGGGCCCGTCGTTGCGCGGGGGCGAAACCGGCGAGGTGCTCCTCGACCGCGTCAGGCGGGGCCATCGCCCGACCCGCTCGGCCGCAGTCGCTCGGCAACCTTGTCGCAGATGCGGCCCAGCGTCGCGAACTCCTCGGGAGTGAGAACGTCGACGAGGTGCTCGCGCACGCTGGCGACGTGCACCGGTGCGGCCTGGACGAGGAAGTCCCAGCCACGCTCGGTGAGCACGGCGAACGACCCGCGGCGATCCTCCGAGCACGGCTGGCGATCGACGAAGCCCGCGTCGCTGAGTCGATCGATCTGATGCGACAGGCGGCTGCGCGAGCTCAAGGTGAGATCGGCGAGCTCGCTCATCCGCAGCCGCTGCTCGGCCGACTCCGACAGGTGCACGAGGATCTCGTAGTCGGCCAGGGAGATGCCGGCCTCATCCTGCAGGTCGCGGCTGAGCCGGTCCGGGAGCAGCAGCGACGCCGCGATCCAGGCGCGCCACGCGGCCTGCTGGTCGTCGTTCAACCACCTGGTCATCGAGAGCTCATCGCGTCTGGGCCCCGGTCATCTGCCAGATGCGCACGCCGCCGAGGATCCCGGCCGTGTTGGGGACGATGACGCCCTTGGGCCCGATGTCGCCGGGATCGAGGCGCTGGGCGTTGCCGCCGCCGACGTAGATCCGATCGAAGAAGAGCATGTCGTGGAAGCACCCGATGGCCTTGTGCACCTGGGGCCGCCACCGCTTCGTGCCGATCTCCTGGCGGCGCGCCTCGCCCAGGGCGATGTCGAACGTCATCCCCTTGCGGAACGGGCCGTGCGAGAGGTCGAAGTGGGGCAGCAGTGTGCCGTCGTTGAACAGCGCCGTCCCGACCCCGGTGCCCAGGGTCATGACGAACTCCACGCCATGTCCTTCGACGACGGCCGCTCCCTGCATGTCGGCGTCGTTGACGACGATCGTGGGCAGGGCGAAGGCGTGGGCGAGGGCGTCTGCCAGCGGGAAGCCGCTCCAGTCCGCGACGAGCGCCGGGTCGGGTGGCCCGCCGTACTCTCGCCGCGAGAACGCCGGGACCTCCAGGACGACTCCGTGCCGCACCAGTCCCGGGAAGCCCACGGAGACCCGCTGGTATCCCTCGAGGGGTGCGGTGAGCGTGCGCAGCGAGT
>JALQSY010000203.1 GCA_023264215.1 Candidatus Nanopelagicales bacterium | reverse complement strand
CCGCGGCTCTTGGCTTCGATGATGCGGTTCTCGATCTGGTCGGCCATGCCCAGGCCGTGGCGCCCACCGATGGCATTCGCCTCGCGCACGAGGTCGACGGGCGTGGCGAACTCGCGGCCGTCGATGCGGACGGGTCGACCCTGCTCGAACGAGATCGTGACGTCCTCGGTCGCGATATCGACCGCCGGATCCCAGAATGCGACGCCCATGATGGGATCGACGATCTCGATCGAGACATCCAGGTGCTCCAGGCGCTTGGCCTCGTGGGTCGCTCCCCAGATGTTGGCGTCGGTCGAGTACGCCTTCTCGGTGGAGTCGCGGTAGGGAAGGCCATGCGCGACGAGCCACTCGGACATCTCCTTGCGACCGCCGAGTTCGCCGACGAAGTCCGCATCGAGCCACGGCTTGTAGATGCGCAGGTGGGGATTGGCGAGCAGGCCGTAGCGGTAGAAGCGCTCGATGTCGTTGCCCTTGTACGTCGACCCGTCTCCCCAGATCGACACGTCGTCGTCGAGCATCGCTCGCACGAGGAGGGTGCCGGTGACGGCGCGGCCGAGCGGGGTCGTGTTGAAGTACATCCGATTGCCCGCGCGGATGTGGAAGGCACCGCATGCGATCGCGGCCAGGCCCTCCTCGACCAGGAGGTCCTTGCAGTCCACCAGTCGGGCGATCTCGGCTCCGTACTCGACGGCACGTCCGGGCACGCTCTCGATGTCGGCCTCGTCGTACTGCCCGAGATCGGCCGTATAGGTGCAGGGCACGGCACCCCTGTCACGCATCCACGCCACGGCGACCGAGGTGTCCAGGCCGCCGGAGAATGCGATGCCGACGCGCTCGCCGACCGGCAGGGAGGACAGGACCTTGGACACGCGGCGAGCCTAGCGGCTCACGATCACCGGACCCGTGGTCGGTTCGCCGTCGTGCACCTCATGCGGGCTGGCCGTCGTCGGCCTCGCCGGTGAGCCTCGCCTCAGCCTCCTGCGCACGTCGCAATGCGGCCTCGAGTTCGGCCTGCGCCTGTCCGTACGCCGCGAAGTCGCCCTGGGCGAGGGCCTCCTGCCCGCGGTCGTAGGCCGCCTGGGCCTCCGCGAGCGCGGACTGCAGATCGGTGAGCGGATCGCCCGACGGTCCCGGCGCCGGGGTCGGCGTCGGCGTGGGCGTCGGATCAGGGCCGGGATCGGGCTCGGGCCCGGGGACCGGATCGGGCGTCGGGAAGGGATCGGACTCGAACACCGCGGCAAGCGCCTCGTCCAGGGTGTCCTCCAGCGCCACGTTGGCGCCGTATCCCGCCAGCACCTTGCGCAGCAGCGGGTAGCCGTCCTGCGTGGCGCGCAGATAGACCGGCTCGACGTAGAGCAGCCCGCCGTTGAAGGGCAGGGACAGCAGATTGCCCAGGTCGACCTCGGAGCCGCCGCGGCGCAGCAGCGAGAGCTCGGCGCTGATCTCGGGATCGGATTCGAAGTTGTTCTGGACCTGGGTGGGTCCCGGGATCGTGGTGTTGCTCGGCAATTGCAGCACTCGGATGGTGCCGTAGCCGTCACCGGGCGCGGAGTCGACCGCCATGAAGGCGGCGAGCGTCGGGCGTCGCTGCGGGGCGAAGGTCGTGGTGAGGGAGAACGAAGGCCGATCCTGCCCCGGCATCTGCAGCGTCAGGTAGTACGGCGGCTGGAACTGCTGGATCGCCTGCGTGGGATCGAAGGGGACGATCCAGAAGTCCGTGCCGTTGTAGAACGTCGCCGGATCCGTCACGTGGTAGCGCGACATCACGACGCGCTGCACCTTGAACAGGTCCTGCGGATAGCGCACGTGCGCCTCGATCTCCGCGGGCATGGCACCGCGGTCTTGCACCACGCCCGGGAATGCCTTCATCCAGGTCTGCAGGACCGGGTCGGACTCATCCCACGCGTAGAGGGTGACCGTGCCCTCGTAGGCATCGACGACGGCCTTGACCGAGTTGCGGGCGTAGTTGAGCTGATCGGTGGGCGCGATCGCGCTGGATCCCGTCCGTACCGTGATCGAGTCGCTCGTGACCTCGCTCAGCGAGACGCGCGAGGAGTAGGGGTAGGCATTGGACGTGGTGTATCCATCGACGAGCCACACGATGCGTCCGTCGATCACGGCGGGGTAGGGATCCTGGTCCAGCGTGAGCCACGGGGCGATCTTCTCGACGCGTGTCAGCGGATCGCGGTCCCACAGGATCCGCGACTCGGAGTTGATCAGGTCCGTGAGCAGGATGTTCGTGTCCTGGAACTTCGTGGCGAAGAGCAGGCGGTTGAACAACGATCCGACCGGCACGCCGCCGTTGCCCGAGTAGGTGTTGTTGACCTGGCCCGTCGGGCTCGCATCGTCGGGGTAGTCGAGCTCGACCGGCGGTGTGCCCTCCGGTGCGCCGACGATGGAGAAGGTCGGCGATAGCTCGCCGAAGTAGATGCGCGGCTGCTCGATGCCGAGCATGCCCTCCGGTGGGATGTCGCTTTCGAAGAAGTCGGGCTGGCCGGAGGATTCGGCCGTGTTGTCGTAGGCGGCGACGAAGCCGTATCCGTGGGTGTAGACGGCGTGGTCGTTGGCCCAGTTGCGCTGGTTCTCGGGGATGCCGGCCAGGTTGATCTCGCGCGCCGCGACGACGGCGCCGCGCAGCCCGCCCTCCATGGAGTAGCGATCCACGTCGAGGCTGTCATTGAAGGAGTAGTAGGCGCGGATCTGCTGCAACTGGTTGTACGTCGGGGACGCGAGCGCGGGATCCAGCAGGCGGATGTTGTCGAGCGTGCCGAGGTTGGCGTCGATCACGGCGGCGGACGGCGGCTCGACGGTGCCGGGGTACTCCTGGATCTGCGCGTCGGCGATGTCGTAAGCCGATCGGGTCGCATTGATGTTGCGCTCGATGTACGGCTGCTCGCGGACGAGCTCGCTCGGGCGCACCTGGAACTGCTGGACGATCGCCGGGTAGACGCCGCCCACGAGGATGGAGGTGAGGATCAGCAGGCCGAGTCCGATGAGGGGGATCACCCAGTTGCGCACGATCATGTTGACGATGAACAGCACCGCGACGATGAGCGCCACGAAGGTCAGGATCTGCAGCGCGGGGAGCACCGCATTGGCATCGGTGTACTTCATCCCGGTGAACCCCTGGACGAGGGACTCGCTCTTGACCATCAGGCCGAATCGATCGAGCCAGTAGGCAGCGGCCTTGAGCAGGAGCAGGATCGCGATCAGCCCCGACAGGTGGACCTGGGCAGCGGTGCTCATGCGATCGCCCGGGG
>JALQSY010000202.1 GCA_023264215.1 Candidatus Nanopelagicales bacterium | reverse complement strand
GCGGCTCTCTGATCATGCTCCGACTCCAGGTCTTCGCCGGCCTCGTTCTGGGCGCCGCGGCGGCCTTCCTTCCCTCGTGCGCCTCGACCGCCGGCCAACTCGACGCCGAGGAGCTCGCGCCGCTCGTGGAGTCCGTCACGGGCGACCTCGAGGCGTACCTCGACGCCGGGATCGCGCCGGACGGATCCCAGCTCAGCCCGGCGCGGGCGCTCCAGCAGCGCGGCGGCGTCGTGATCCTGCGCAACGCCATCGCGGTCGCTCGAGGCCTCGCACCCGAGCCGCTCCCGACGCTCGACCCGCCGGGGGGCGCCGATGCACGCTGACCAGGCGCAGGAGCGGCTCTGGCTCGAGCGAGTACGCGGTCGCGTCGTCGCGGTGCTGCTCCTGCACCCGGCGGAGCTCGCGGAGTTCGTCGTCGGGCTCCTGGCCGTCACGATCGGAGTCTCGTTGCAGGTCCACGGCGCGGCCCTGGGGCTCGCCAGCGAGGCCTTCTGGGGCGGCGTCGCGCTGGCAGCGTTCGGCGTTCCGCAGATGATCTCGGCGATCCACGGGTCGCTGATGATGCGGCACGCCAGCAACATGCTCGGGTGCTACGCGTCACTCGCCAATCTCATCCGAACGACGCGAGACGAGGTGCCGTTCGCCATGGCCTTCTATCTCGTGCTGTTCGTCCTGTGCCTCTTCTTCTGGGGACGCACGCACCTCGCCCGTCTTGAAGCTGCCTCCCGGGGGAGAAAGCTCGGCGAGTGATGGAGGAGCCCACCGGCTGGGGAGACCTGCCGACGATCCTGAGGGACGCGGGGCTCGGCCTCGCGAGCATCGCCGCGATCTACAAGGTCCTCGGGCCCTGGATCGCGCGCACCCTCGAGCAGCAGCGGGCGCGCGCGGCGGCGGCCGACGAGGCCCTCGCGGAGCGCCTTGAGCGCGTCGAGCAGGAGCTGGGCCGGCTGCGCGCGGAGAACCTCGACCTCGTGCGCGAGAACGCGGGGCTGCGCGCCCTCGAGGCCAGCGTGGCGGCCAAAATGCAGGCCGCCGAGGCCGAGGCGCGCGCGCTCGAGCTCGAGCGCACGGCGGCGGTCGCGGACCTCGAGCGCGCCCGGGTGCAGCTCCTGGACGCGCAGCAGCTGGCGGTCAGCCTGCGGGCGCAGCTGGACCGGCGGTCCTAGCCGTGAACGACGCGAAGCGCGTGGCCGTCCGGTCCCTTGCCGTTCAGCGTCAGCTCGACAACCGCGTCGGAGGGAAGCGAGAACCGCTCCGCGACCTGCTCCCACGATCCGAGGACGTCGGACCGATCACCTATCAGGCGGCGCATCCGTGAAGGGCGCTCCGCGGGGATCGGTTCCGGCTCAGACTTGCGCCAGCCGCGCTTCTGGAACGCTATGAACCACTGCTTGCGCTCGTAGTCGCTCATGGTCCCGAGCGAGTGAGCCCGGGTGATCAGGGCCTGCATCGCGACGGCCCATTCCCGTTTCAGATCGGCCAGGCTGGCGACGCTCAGAGACGTCAGCGAGCCGCGGATCTCGGCAGCGGGCATCAGGAACTCGGCCGCGAACTCGTTCGCCTCGTCCTCCATCGTGTCCCCGTCGCGGCGAACGGCGTGCAGGTAGAGGTGCCCGAGCTCGTGTGCCGTCGTCCAGCGGATCCGGTCTCCCGGCATCGAAGCGTTGATGACGATCACCGGCGAAGCGTTCGGCGCCCAGCAGCTGGCCCCCTGGACGTCCGGTCCGAGTTCGGCGTGGAAGACCGCGACGCCGGCCTCTTCGACCAGGCGAGTCAGGTTCTGGATCGGGCCGGGTGGCACGCACCACGACTTCCGCAGCGTCGATGCCGCATGCGCCGGGCCGCCGGCGAAGTCGCGGAGTCGCCGCGCCTCGAGTGGAAGGCGGGGCTCGTCTGAGAAGCCCTCGTCGAGCCGCGTCGCGAGCATCGAGGCGATGTTCAGGAACGCGATGACGCGCTTCCGTTCGCCGACCAAGGTGCTGGACTTGCGCCGGAAGTGCACCTCGCCGACGGACCCGACGAAGTCCGAGGGCTTCGTCAGGAAGCCGCTCGGAACGTCGAGCGCAAGGGCGAGTGCCGCGAGCTCCTCCGCGTTCGGTTCCGTGTCGTCGAGCTCGAAGCGACTGATCTGGCCCACGGAGACGCCCGACGCCGTCGAGAGGGCGCGCTGACTCTTGCCTCGGAGGTCGCGGGCGAGTCGTAGGGAGGTGCCGATCGGGAGCATCGCGAGCACCCTACGCCCGCTAGGCGCCCTCGCGCAACCGCTCGAGCCGGATGGCAGGGCGCACCCCGCCCCTGGCGGACTCCAAGGCCGATCCGAAGTCAGGAAGCTCGGTCGCGATGATCGCCCACGCGCCATCAAACCTCCCGTCGGTGTAGTGCGCGATGACGGGCTGGCAGCCGCCCGCCATGATTCCGCCATCCGGTGCGGGCACGTAGCCCAGGAGCGCGTGCATGGGCACGAGGTCCGGGAAGAGGTTCTTGCCGTCGATGAAGTCCTTGAAGGGCCCCTGCTTCTCGAGGTCGATTGCGCGGGCGACGCTACCGTCCGGCTTGTGTCGCCCGATCCTCACGAGCAGGTTCAGGCCAGGCAGGTACACCGGGCAGAAACCCGAGATCTGCATCGTGCGCGCCTTCTGATCGCTGCACCTGGTGAGGAACTCCTTCTGCGTCGCAAAGGACGCAAGCGTGCCGACGACCCGGTTCCGGTACCCCTCAAGGTTCGGCTCCGTTGCTGCCGGTGTCCGGTCCAGCGCGGTCTGGTAGCCCAGGTAGGCGCTCAGGCAGAAGTCGGGCAAGATGGGCTCGGCGGCCAGGACAGCCGGGGGCTTCGGTGCGTCGTGCATAGGCGCGTTATACCGTAGCGGGATATTGCCGCAAATGCACCAAGTGGAAAAGTGCAGCCGTTGCGCCTACCTGCCTTGCCCGGGCTGACGGCGCTCAAGCAGCTCCCGCGCCCGCTCTTCGATCGCCCGCGGCCGCCGTGCCGCTACGAGGCGGCCGCTAGCGCGCGCGCCATCGCGACCACCAGGCACACGATGCCCACGGCGAACGCAAGGCCGGCAGCCTTCGTGAGGTGCGTGCAGACGCGCTCCCAAACCGGGGCCGCCAACTTGGCGTCGTCGTCCTCGAGCTCGCCCATGAGGATCAGGTCGACGATGTCGAGTCGCCGCCGATCGGCGACGGCCGCGTGGACGCAGCTCGCGGTCACGAGGACGGGCGCGGCGCCGAGGGCGACCCAGGAGGCGATCCAACAGACGGG
>JALQSY010000201.1 GCA_023264215.1 Candidatus Nanopelagicales bacterium | reverse complement strand
GATGGGCGGACCTTGGCGGCAACCCAGGCGGCGACCAGGTGGTCAAAGACGGCCGGCTGCGCGTCGAGAATCCCGAGCACGGCCGCCTGCTCTTCAATTTCGGCGACCAGCCCCAGCGCGGCCAGGTAGTCAGCGGCGCCGAACGCGAGGTAGAGCGGCGGCCCTTTGGCGGCGAGTGCGGCCGCGTGCGGCATGTGGCCGAGCACCATGAACTCGCCGGCCACGCCATCATCGCCACGCGCGAAGGCCAGGCGGGCGGGCAGGTGCTCACCCGACGCGAGCCACACCGCCTGGCGCACGTCTCCCTTGGCGTCCCGCATCGGGAGCAGGACGCCGCCGGCCTCGGGCGCGGCCTTCGCAATCGAGACGGGGAGCGAGTTCGGCCCGGTGGCGGGCATGCCCGCGACCTGGGCGCGGCTCACAAAGACGGCCTCGGCGAAGGTCAGCCCGACCTTTGCCGTGTCGGAGAGGTGCGCCACCGCGTCAGGCGACGGGTCGGGCGCAAAGCCGCCGATGGCGTGGGCCAGCCGGGTGGCGCGCGCGGCCTGGGAGGGTGATGGCGGCGAGGGCGCGTCGAGTGTGGGGCGGGCGTCGGGGGCGTAGCGCGCGACCCATTCGTCCAGCGGGATGCCGCCGGACCACTGCGCGGCGGGGCACGACGCGGCGTGGTAGGTGCGCAGGGTGCCCGACTTCGGCGTCAAATAGCACCCGCCGTCCGACTGCCCACACGCGGGGCACGGCAAGAGTTTGATGGCGGTGATGTGGTCGCCGTGCTTCGCCACCCGAAACGGAATCGCGGCCTGCGCGAGGATGCGACGGATGCGGTCGGGCACGGAGGTCGGGAGCGACATTGAGTCGGAAGGCCCGAAGCGCCGCTTGAGCACGCCAGCGTGGGCGTTGGGGTCGAAGCCCGGCGGCACTACGTCGGGCACGTCGGCGATGTCGATCCAGTGCGACTCCCGCACGGTCACCAGCTCGACGGCGGGGCTGTTGCCCGATGCGTCCACGCGCTCGGGCTTGACGTTGAAGCTGCCCGGCGTGCGCAGGATGCGATCCGCGCTGCTCATGTCGTCGGCCGCGCGCTCCGAGCCCAGCCGGTCCTGCAGGTAGTGGCGCAGGTAGGCGCAGCCGAGCCGGTGGACGCGCAGGCTATCGGGGGTGGCCTCCACCCGCTCGTTGTAGACCCAATACCCGTGAATCCCGCCGCCAGACCAAACGGTCATGGTCGGCGCGCCGAACGGCGATCCCTCCACCGCCGCGATGGCTTCGTCACGGGTGATGCCGGCCTTGTCGCAGTCGATGTCGCACACCAGCGCGGTGAGCACTGCCACGGATTCGTCGCCGCCGCGGGCGGAGCCACGCCTGCGCAGGTGGATCCCGTTGTAGACGTTCGCGCCGTGCCCCACCGCACCGCGCACCAGCTTGATGAGGGCGGGGATGTCGCCAGCGCCGCGGTAGCCGTGGAGCGGCATGGGCCGGCTTGCGCCTGCGACGGCGGGGAGGATGGGGCGGACCTCCACCTCGACATCATCGTCCAGTGCGTCGCCCGAGATACTGTGCTCGTAGAGGGTCTGGGCGTAGGTGCGCAGCCCAGGCGGGACGGCGGGCGGCGTTGGCTTTTTCGGGGCCGACCACCCGCCGCTACGCGACACGGCGCCCGCGCTTGCTCGCTGCCGAGAGGATGGCTTCGCCTCGCTTCTGCGCGGAGGTGATGTCGAGGGCAGACGACAGGTCGGCCACCGCCACGCCCCGGCCGGTGCCGAACAGGGTGCGCGCGTGCAGGTAGGAGATCCACGCCATCGCCTGCGCGACGCTCACCTTCTCCAGGTCTTCGGGCAGGCCCGAGAGGTCGAGCGGCTTCTGCCGGCTCGGGTACATCTGGTCGAGGCGGATGTTTGCGGCGATGTCGGCGCGCAGGCGCCCCACCTGGGCAGGGGTGGCCGGCTTGCGCGTGAAGTACGCCCCGGGGCGCAGGTAGCTCTGGGAGCCATGCAGCACGGCGAAGGCGGTGGCGCGGGCGACGGCTTCATTCTCGGATGCGCCGTCGACCAGGGTGCGGAACTTCTCGCCGGAGATGGCGATGGCGGTGTGGCCGCCGTTGCGGCTCGGGTAGATGAGGATCGCGAGGCCCGGAGTCGCGGAGCAGACGCGGGTGCCCGCGATGACCGTCCAGGCGACCGGGCCATCGCCGAAGAAGTCCACAGGGTACTCGCTCACGCCCTTGACCATGACGCGGACCGGCGGCCCAACATCCATCCCATCGGCGACCATCTGCTCCATTTTGAGCGGGTCGACCTCTTCCTCAACGGGCTCGCGGTCGACGCCTTCGATGGCGTCAGGGGTGGAGATGTCGGCGAGGGAGACCAGGCCTGTCGCGGACGCCCCGACGAAGTCCAGCACCAGGCAGTCCGGCTTGCCGTTGGCGATCGAGTCTTCGATGGTGAGCCCGAGCAGGCGCGAGCCGCGCCCCACCGCCTGCGCGACGATGCTCTTGCTCTTCGTCGGGCGGATGAGCAGGACGCATGAAGTGTGCGGCGCGTCCCAGCCTTCGGTGAGCACCATGCAGTTGCACAGGACCTGGATGTTGCCGGCTTGGAATTCGCGCAGCACGCGGGCGCGGTCGGTGGCATTTGACGCGCCGTCGACGCTGTCGGCGGTGATGCCGGCGGCGCGGAACGACTCCACCAGGTTCTTCGCCGACTGCACGTCAACGGTGAAGGCGACGGTGGGGCGCCCGAACGGGCGGGCGAAGGGTGTGCCTGGGCCAGCGTGCTCAATCCACTTCGCCACGACCTGCTCGCGCACCTCAACGGTGTCCATGACCTTGGCGAGCGAGGTCTCGACGAAGTCGCCGGTCGACTTGGAGACCTTGACTTCGTCGAGGTTGACCGTGTCGATGTGGACGCGGGTTGAGCGCGCGGAGAAGGGCACCAAGAAGCCCATGTTGATCCCGTCGTCCATCCCGAGCCGGATGGCGACGGCGCCCACCGCGTCGGCGAGGGCGATGGTACCCTGGCGAATGGCGGGCTCATGCGGGTGATCGAGGTAGCAGTTCCAGAGCGCGCCGAGGCCGCCATCCGCGCGGTAGGGAGTGGCGGTCACGCCGAGCAGCACGCAGTCTGGCGACGCCTTCAGCACCGCGTCGATGTCGTGGTTGACCTCGGTGAGCGCTCCGTCAAGCGCGTAGCGGATCGTCTCGTCGTCGGTCAGGTCGCGCATGTACGACTTCTCGACCTCCGCGAGCAGGCGGTCGATCTTCGCGCTGTCGGCGTC
>JALQSY010000200.1 GCA_023264215.1 Candidatus Nanopelagicales bacterium | reverse complement strand
CACGTCGCACCGGTCCAGCGCATGCGCGTGCGCTACGCCAAGCGTGGACGTCTGCGCTTCGCCAGTCACCGCGATTTCCAGCGCGCGTTCGAGCGGGCCCTGCGCCGGGCGGGCATCCCGATGGCCTACAGCGCCGGCTTCAGCCCGCACCCGAAGATCTCCTACGCCAACGCGGCCCCCACGGGCACCGCGAGTGAGGCGGAGTACCTCGAGATAGGCCTGTCCGAGGCGCGGGACCCCCTCGATGAGGCGCTGCCGCCCGGCCTGGACGTCGTCGACGTCGTCATCGCCCGCACCTCCGACTTCGCCGATCGCCTCCAGGCCAGCCGCTGGCGCATCGAACTCCCCGGGCTCGACGTGGCCCAGGCCGATCAAGCCCTCACGGCGCTGCTGGATCGGGAGCAGGTGGAGGTGCAGCGCCTCACCAAGAACGGCCTGCGGACGTTCGACGTACGGCCCGCGCTGCTCGCCGCCTCCGTGGCGTCGGCGGCGGATGGGCAGACCGCATGTGCGATACTGACCGTGGTCCTGCGGCAGGCAACCCCCGCCGTGAGACCAGACGACATCCTCACGGCTTTGCGCACAGTGGCCCCCTCACCGGTCCCGGCCGGGTGGCAAACCCCGCCGCCCCTCGTGACTCGAGAGATGCAAGGGCCCCTCGCCGAGGGAGGGTCTGCTGACGAATTCCTCGTCGGTGACCCCCTCGCCGCAGATCGTGAGGCTGACCAGACTTGACGGCCCGGCTTGCCGGGTCGGCCGGCCCCCGGGCCGGTGAGACCAGGTCCGTGCGGCTGAGCCCCCCGGGGCGCCGGCCCGGACCGTGAGAGGACACGACCGCATGGTCGACAGCACCAAGGAGCCCTCGGGCTCGGCGACGACTCGTCCGCGCAAGGCCGCCAGTCGCCCCGCGGGTCCCCCGACCCCGGCCGCGGAGAAGCCCGCGAAGAAGGCGGCGGCCAAGCGACGACTCGCCGTACGCGAGGACGAGTCGCCGTGGACCCCGGCCGAGATCGCCGAGGTGCGCAAGGCGCTCGAGGCCGACGTCGTCCGCCTGCTCGAGGAGATCGCGATCACCGAGCAGGACATCGCCGAACTGGTCGCGGACTCCGGTGACGGAGCCGGCGACGATCAGGCCGACGCGGGCAGCAAGACCTTCGAGCGCGAGCACGAGATGTCGCTGGCCAACAACGCCCGCGACATGCTCCAGCAGACCGAGCACGCGCTGGCGCGCATCGACAACGGCACGTACGGCATGTGCGAGATCTGCGAGAAGCCGGTGGGCAAGTACCGCCTGCAGGCCTTCCCGCGCGCGACGATGTGCCTGACGTGCAAGGAGCTCGAGGAGCGCCGGGCCTACTAGGCGCGTGGCGTAGCCCGGCCTGGAGTCGATCCCCGACGTACGGCTACTAGTCGAGTGGCGTAGCCCGGCCTGGAGTCGATCCCCGACGTACTGCTACTAGTCGAGTGGCGTAGCCCGGCCTGGAGTCGATCCCCGACCTACGGCGACCGCTCATGGTGCGGCGAACGCGCCGATTCCATCTTGCGCCAGGGAATGCACGGAAATCCGGGTCGAGATGCGTGCATTCACTGGCGCAAGAGAGTTGCTTGCCCGCCTGGACGCGCCCTGGGTGCCGGGCCGTAGCCTGTTCAGGTGACTTCCCCCGAGGCCGACGTACCTCCGAGCGGCATTCCCCAGGGGGCCGCTCCCTCGTCGGATGCCTCTGCGCCGTCTCAAGCCGCAGGCCCAGAAGCGCACGCGCCCCGGCGGGGCCTGGTGTGGGTCACGCTCGCCGTCGCCGCGATCGTCATCCTCATCGACCAGCTCACCAAGGCGTGGGCGCTGGCCACCCTGCAGCCGCGCATCGCGTCGGGCGAAGGCCCGATCGAGGTGGTGGGCACGGTGTTCCGGCTCACCTTCGTCGAGAACACCGGCGCTGGCTTCGGCATCGGAGCCGGATTCACCTGGCTCTTCGCGATCATCGCCGTCGTCGTGGCGATCGTCATCGTCCGCGTCGCCACCAGGCTGGTGAGCATGGCCTGGGCCATCGCGCTCGGTGGCCTGCTCGGCGGCGCCGTGGGCAATCTCATCGATCGCCTGATCCGTCCCCCCGGCTTCGGCGAGGAGTACGCCGGACCGGGCCAGGGATACGTCGTCGACTTCCTGCAACTGCCCAACTGGCCGGTGTTCAACGTCGCGGACATGGCGATCGTCGGTTCGGCCATCCTCATGGTCATCCTCACGATCCGCGGCGTCGAGATCTCCGCCAAGCCCGCCGGTGCGACGCAGTCGCCGACGGGTGCCTCAGCGCAGGACTGATCCCGATGCCCGACGTACGCCGGTTGCCCGTGCCCGAGGGGCTCGCGGGAGAGCGCGTCGATGTCGGCCTGTCCCGGCTGCTCGGCCTGTCGCGCTCGGTCGCCGCGGAGCTGTGCGCGGCGGGGGCGGTGAACGTGGACGGTCGAGCGGCGGGCAAGTCCGATCGGCTCGTGGCCGACAGCTGGCTCGAGGTGACGATGCCGCAGGCCGCGGCCCCCGCGCCGCCCGAGCCGGTGGAGGGGATGCGCATCGTGTTCGACGACGACGACATCGTCATCGTCGACAAGCCCGTGGGCGTCGCCGCCCATCCGAGCCCCGGCTGGGAGGGCCCGACGGTGGTCGGCGGCCTCGCCGCCGCGGGCTACCGCATCTCCACGTCGGGGGCAGCCGAGCGGCAGGGGGTGGTGCACCGCCTCGATGTGGGCACGACCGGTCTCATGGTCGTGGCCAAGAGCGAGTCGGCGTACACCGACCTCAAGCGGCAGTTCAAGGAGCGCACGCCGACCAAGATCTACCGCGCGATCGCGCAGGGTCATCTCGATCCGCTCACCGGCACCATCGATGCGCCGATCGGTCGGCACCCGAGCGCGGACTACCGCATGGCCGTGGTCACCGGCGGGCGTCCGAGCGTGACGCACTACGAGACCCTCGAGGCCTTCCCGCATGCGAGCCTGCTCGAGGTGGACCTCGAGACCGGGCGCACGCATCAGATCCGCGTGCACATGGCCGCGATGCGGCATCCGCTGGTGGGGGATACGACGTACGGCGCGGATCCCACTCTCGCCCAGCGCGTGGGGCTCACGCGGCCGGCGCTGCACGCCGCCCGGCTGGAGATCGAGCATCCGGCGACCGGCGTCCTCGTGGCCGTCGAGTCGCCGGACCCTCCGGACTTCGCCGAGGCCCTGCGCCGGCTCGCCGACGGCGCCTGAGTGGCCGGCCCGCTCCGCCGGCTGGCTGTCCC
>JALQSY010000001.1 GCA_023264215.1 Candidatus Nanopelagicales bacterium | reverse complement strand
GCCTGCTCCCAGCTCTCCTTGAAGCCGATGCCGAACTCCGCCTTGACCAGGCGTACGTCGGCACCCGCGAGGCGGCTAATCAGGATGTTGCCGACCTTGTCGTAGACCGAGTCGGGCCACTCGACCCAGCTCTCCTGCACGAGGACGCACTTCATCCCGACGCGGGCAGCGACAGCGGCCACCTGGCGCGTGTGGTTGGACTGCACGCCCCCGATCGACACGAGGGTGTCGCAGCCCTGCGCCAGGGCATAGGCGATGCCGGAGTTGCAGTCCTCCCGCTTGGCCCAGACCGCGGCGCCGCCCAGGTCCGCCGTCAGTCTCTCCAGTGGATGGACGGGCGAGGGTCCGAAGAGCAGGGGGTAGGCGGGGTAGTCCAACAGGCTGGGCATTGCGCTCCCGTGTCGTGAAGGTCCTGTGTGCGCGTGGGTCGACCCGACCCTACCTACCGAGCCGATGTCCTAGGGTCGGGGCATGGCGGTCGTACTCGCTGCGCAGCGCGTCATCGATGCCGATGGCGATCGTGGCGAGGGCTGGCTGCGCATCGAGGGTGACGTCATCGTCGAGACCGGCTCCGGAGCTGCTCCGGAAGAGGCCACGCGCGTCGCGGTGCTCCTCCCGGGCTTCGTGGACATGCATTGCCACGGGGGCGGTGGTGGCTCCTTCACCAGTGCGGATCCCGAGCAGATCGCGGTCGCGATCGCGACTCATCGGGGGCACGGCACCACCACCATGAACGCCAGCCTGGTCTCGGCGCCGTACGACGACCTCCTCGCCCAGATCGAGGCGCTCGTGCCGTTCGTGGACGACGGCGACCTCCACGGGATCCACCTCGAGGGACCATGGATCTCCCCGGCGTACTGCGGGGCACACGACCCCAGCACACTCGTCGATCCGGACCCCGCCGCCGTGGCGGCCCTCATGGACGCGGGCGCCGGCCGGATCGCGATGGTGACCATCGCGCCGGAACTCCCCGGTGCGATCGAATCCATTCGCGTCATCGTCGAGCACGGCGCCATCGCGGCCATCGGACACACAGGTGCAGACGGGGACACCGCGAGGGCGGCGGTGGATGCCGGTGCCACGGTCGCTACCCACCTGTTCAATGCCATGCCGCCGTTGCTCCATCGCGACGCCGGCCCTGTCGGTGTGCTCCTCGCCGATCCCCGTGTCACGTGCGAGGTGATCGGCGACGGAGTCCATATCGACGCCGACGTCGTCGCGCTCGCACTCGCCGCGGCACAGGGTCGCGGCGCGCTCGTCACCGACGCGATGGCTGCTGCGGGCGCGGGCGATGGCAACTACCGCATCGGCCCCCTGGATGTCGTCGTCACCGATGGCATCGCCCGGCTTCGGGATGGTGGCAGCCTGGCGGGCAGCACGCTGCTCATGGATTCCGCATGGCGTCGCGCCGTACGCCTCGCCGATCGGACCCCCAGCCAGGCCAGCGAAGCGGCATCGGCCGCGCCGGCGCGGGCGTTGGGCCTGCACGACCGCGGGCGCCTCGCGGTCGGGCAGCGTGCCGATGTCGTCGGTCTGGGCGACGACCTGGCCGTGGCACACGTCGTACGCGGTGGTGCCCTGATCTAGCACCGGCCGCTCGATGCCTAGAGGGTCTCGGTCACCTTGCGCAGTCCGCGCGGCGCATCCGGGTCGTAGCCGCGGGCGATGGCCATCGCGTAGGCGAGCTGCTGCAAGGGGATGATCTGGAGGATTGGCGCGATGTCGTCGCCGGTGTCGGGCAGTCGGATGCTCGCCGCCGCTGCGGGTGCGCGCGAGATGTCGCCTTCGACGAGGACGTCGGCACCGCGCTCCGCGAGGCGATCCAGCACCGGCTGCATCGCGGCACCGGCCGCTCCGAACGGCACGACGGCGATGACGGGCCGGTCCTCGTCGATCATGGCGAGCGGTCCGTGCATGAGATCGGCGCTGGAGAACGCATGGGCGGCGAGGTAGGAGGTCTCCATGAGCTTCAGTGCCGCCTCGCGAGCGGTGGGATAGGCGAAGCCGCGCCCGGTCGTGACCAATCGCTCCACGAAGCGGTATCGCCCGGCGGCCTCGAGGCCCTCGCCTCGAGCGATGAGGTCGCGCGCGAGGTCCGGGAGGACCGCGGCTCGGCCAGTGTCCCCGCCCGCCCATGACTCGATGAGCAGCCAGCACGCGAGGAGTTCGCTCGTGTAGCTCTTGGTCGCCGCGACCGCGAGCTCGGGGCCCGCGAGCACATCGATATGCGCGTCGGAGGCAGCGGCGAGCTCGGACTCGGGTGCGTTGGTGATGGCCAGGGTCCACGCGCCGCCCTCGCGGGCTCGCGAGGTGGACTCGATGAGGTCGGGGGAGCCGCCGGACTGGCTGATCGAGATCCATAGGACGTCGGCGTACTCGGGCTGGGCTCGGTAGACCGTGAGCGCGGACGGCGACACGAGTCCGACCGGCAGGCCGAGCCGCGTCTCGACGAGGTACTTGGCATAGAGCGCCGCATGGTCGGAGGTGCCGCGGGCCGCGATGAGCGCGAAACGCGGAGCGCGATCGCGGATGCGGCGCGCCACCTCCTCGATCGGTCCCGAGCCGACCTCGATGAGGCGGGCGAGCGACTGGGGCTGCTCGGCGATCTCCGCGGCCATGGTGGTGCCGCGTACCGCCTCAGGCATCGGCGTCCACGACGGCACCGAGATCGCCCGCGGGAGGGACCGTGTGCTGCACGCGCAGGGCGGCTCCCATGGCACCCCCGAGGTCGCCGAGCGCTGCGCTGAGCACCTGGGGTGCGCGCTCCGGAAGGATCAGGTGGGGCAGCATCTCGTGCCGGATCCGATCGGCGAAGGGGGCTCCGAGTCGGGTGCCCAGACCACCGCCGATGACGACCGCCTCGACGTCGAGCAGATTCACCGCGCTCGCGGCGGCCAGGCCCAACGCCCACACGGCACGGTCGATGAGGTGCTCGGCGAGGTGATCGCCCCTGTCGAGGGCCTTGGCCCACACGCCGCTCGACATGCGGGTGCGGCCCTTCTTCTCCATGATCGCGATCAGATCGCTGTGCTTGCCCTTGGCGATGCGCCGCCGGGCCTCGGCCTCCATGGCCGCCCTCCCGGCGTACGCCTCCAGGCAGCCCTTGCGACCGCAGGGGCAGGGCGCCCCATCGGGCTCGACCACCATGTGGCCGACCTCGCCGGCCGCGCCCCGGCCGAGCCAGAGTTCGTCGTGGATGACGATTCCTCCGCCGACCCCGGTGCCGCAGAAGATGCCGAGCATCGACGAGTACGGTCGCCCGGCTCCGAGCCGCGACTCGGCCATGACCCCCACCTGTACGTCGTTGGCGAGCTCGATGGGTACGCCGATCGCCTCGCGCAGCGGGCCGGCCACGGCGATCGTGCCGAGCCAGTCCGGCAGGTTGCCGGCGTGGCTCACGGTCCCGGCATCGTGATCGATCTGGCCCGGGGAGCCGACTCCCACGCCGAGCATGTCGGCGGCCGTGCAGCCTGCGTCGTCAACGGCGATGCGCACAGAGTGGACGATCGCATCGAGCACGCCGGCGGGTCCGCGGTCCTGCGGCGTGGGCAGTCGGCACTGCCCCAGGACCGATCCTTCGGGGTCGACGATGACGGTCTGGATCTTGGTGCCCCCGAGGTCGACCCCTGCGCGCAGCATCAGTTCGACCCCTTCCCGGGCCAGCGCCCGCCGTTCTCCCAGTACGCCTGGATCTCTTCCAACTCCCGCCCCTTGGTCTCCGGGGCCAGACGCCACACGAAGATCCAGGCGAGCACCGCGAGGATAGCGAAGATGCCGAAGGACCACGCACCGCCGATGGTGCCGAGCACCGTCAGGAAGAACTGGACGATGATGATGTTCGCGAGCAGGTCCGAGCCGAGCATGGCGCTGGAGCCGTAGCCGCGAAGTCGGGCCGGGAAGCTCTCACTGGAGTACACCCAGACGAGTGCACCGAATCCGAATACGAAGCCGATGTTGATGCCCGCGAGTCCCACGAAGCCCAGGACCACCTGTGCGGTGGTGAAGGTGCTGCCCTGCTGAGTCGCGAAGGTGATGACCATCGCCAACTGCGACACGACCATGATCGTGATGCCGGTGAGCAGGATCGGTCGGCGCCCCCACCTGTCGACGACGCTCATGGAGGCGAGCACCGCGATGAGCGCGATGCATTGCACGAGCGTGGACATCAGGATCGATTGCGTGTTGGTCGTGACGCCCATGGCCTGGAAGATGCGAGGGCCGTACGCGACTGTCGCGTTGATCCCGGTGATCTGGATGAAGAACCCCAGTCCGACGACGAAGACGGTCGCGCGCAGGTAGGGCTTGCGGAGCATCTCCCGCACGCGCCCGCCGCGCTCCCCGCTGATGGCGCCCCGGATGCTGGCGAGTTCAGCGTCGACGTCGGCGTCGGGATCCGTCCGCTCCAGCGAGGCCCGGGCCTCGTCCATTCGCCCTTTGAGCACGAGATAGCGAGCCGTCTCAGGCAGTCGGAGCAGCGCTGGGATGAGCAGGATCGCCGGGACGCAGGCCAGGCCGAGCATGATCCGCCAGTTGATGGCCTCTGCCAGTCCGCTCAGGGCGAGCGCAGCGAGGTATCCGATGATGATGCCCACCACGGCAGCCACCTGATACGCCACGAGAGTCGCGCCTCGGATCCGTGCGGGGACCGACTCGGCGACGAAGATCGGCACGGCGATGAGCGAGACGCCGATGGTGAGGCCGAGCAGGAAGCGTGAGACGCCCAGCATGAGAGGTGACACGGCCATCGCGCTGGCGAGGCAGAAGGCGACGTAGCCGAAGGCGACCGCGACGATGGTGGGCTTGCGGCCCACGCGGCTGATGATGAAGCCGCCCGCGAGGGCTCCGATGAGCTCGCCGTACACGGTCGCCGTGACGATCGTCTCGACCACCTCGTCCTGGCCTTGCAGTCCGAAGTAGTCCTGGAAGTACAACTGGGCGCCGGCGACATTCGACCCGTCGTATCCGTAGATGATGCCGAGAGTCGCGGCACTGAGGGCGACGACCCATGCCGAACGCGGCACTCCTGTCATCTTGCTCATCGCAACCCTCCGCAGGGGAGGCTAGTGAGCGGGGGCCAGATGCGTATGCCTTCCACGGAGTTGCCCTGGGCGAGGCCGCCGCGCCCAGGGCTGAGACGTCGTGGCGGCTGCCGACCTCGCGGCGGGAGGGGACTGCACTGTCGAAGGAGACGTGCTCAAGGACACGAAGTCGACGTTTAGGGGCCCTTGATGTCCACTTTGTCAGGCTTAAACGACACGTTCGTGACCTTGAGCGGGAGGGGTGCGGCCGTCGGCGCTCGACAACTAGGAGGCTTCGGCGCTCGCCGTCTCCTCGGGCGCCGTGTCTGCGGCCGGCGTCGGCGTGCACCCCGGACCACTGGGCGAAGGCGAGGGTGCGGCGAGCGCCGCGTCGACTTCCGACTGCGGCGCGACAGAGGTGTACGCCGCACCGAGCACGGTGTCGATCGTCGCGTCCTTGCGTCCGTCATCGACGAGCTCGGCACCGGGAAGGTAGAAGGCCATGAGGCGTGCGGCCTGCTCGCCCGAGGGACCGTGGCGAATCTCGGCGACGCCGGTGATCGTCTTGGCGAGTGGGTCGTTGTCGATGACCCCGATGAGGAAGCCCCGGATCTGGAGTTCCTCGGCCGTGGCAGCTGCGAGGCCGGTGCGGTCGGTGGCGTTGTACACATTGCTCGTCACCTGCGACGGGCTCGGCAGTCCTGCGCCAGGGGTGACCGTCACGGTGACGCACGGCTCGGGCTCGGGTGCGGCGGACGAGGTCTGGCCGCCGGTCGGCTCGGTCGTGCTGCTGGCATCGGATCCACCGGAGCCCTGGATGATCCGCGACAGGCCGTATCCGGCTCCGAAGAGGATCACCATGCCGATGACGACGAGGATGACGGCGACGACGGGGCTCTGCTTGCGGCGGTGACGGGCGCTGGGTCGCGGACCGCCGCTGGGAACGCTCATCGTGCCGTGCCTCCTGTGAATCAGTGCGGGCTGAGGCCACGCACGGTGACGTCAGTGTAGGTCGCGGAGTGCCCGGAGTCGTGGCGCGACGCGGTGAATGACTAAACCGTGACAATCGGCGACGGGCGTCGAAGATCGGTGGTTTCCCGCCGCGGAACGAGCCCGGGGTCCCAACCGTCGCGAGGCGTCGGCGGCGGCTTGGGTACCCTCGGCGGCGGAGGATTCGCCTAGTGGCCTAGGGCGCACGCTTGGAAAGCGTGTTGGGAGCAATCCCTCAGGGGTTCAAATCCCCTATCCTCCGCGCCTGACGCAGATGCCCGGCCGGTCGATCCGGCCGGGCATCTGCACGGAGTGGGCGGTTCGCGCCGGCGTACACTCGACGACGACCCCCCGCGCGGCGTCATCCTGCTGAATCCCCCAGGGCCGGAAGGCAGCAAGGGCAGGTGGGCTCTGACGGGTGTGCGGGGGGTCCCCTGTGTCCTGGGTCCGGACTAGGGTGACCGGGTGTCCACGGCGCTCTACCGCACCTACCGGCCCGGCCGGCTTAAGGATGTCGTGGGCCAAGAGCATGTGACCGAGCCCCTCTCCCGGGCCCTGGCCAGCGACCGGGTCCACCACGCCTATCTGCTGTCCGGCCCCCGCGGGTGCGGCAAGACGTCCACCGCGCGCATCCTGGCTCGCTCCCTGAACTGCGAGCAGGGCCCCACCCCCGATCCCTGCGGGGAGTGCCGCAGTTGCCTGGACCTCGCTCCCAACGGCCCCGGTTCCATCGATGTCATCGAACTCGACGCGGCCAGTCACGGTGGCGTCGACGATACACGCGAGCTGCGCGAGCGGGCGATGTTCGCCCCGGTGGCGTCGCGCTACAAGGTCTACATCGTCGACGAGGCTCACATGGTCACCAACGCAGGCTTCAATGCGCTGCTGAAGCTGGTCGAGGAGCCGCCTGACCACGTGCGTTTCATCTTCGCGACCACCGAGGCCGACAAGGTCATCCCGACGATTCGCTCGCGGACGTTCAACTACGCCTTCCGGCTCGTGCCGACGCGTGTGCTCCAGCAGCACCTCGCCACCGTCTGCGAGGCCGAGGGCGTCCCCGCCGATCCCGCGGCCCTCGCCCTCGTCGCGCGCAGTGCTGCGGGCAGCGTGCGCGACGCGCTGTCGATCCTCGGCCAGTTGATCGCGGGGTCCGGCCCGGAGGGCCTCACCCACGACGAGACCGCCGCGGCGTTGGGGGTCACGGACCAGGCACTCCTCGACGACGCCATCGGGGCCATGGCCGCAGGTGAGGGAGCCAGGCTCTTCGCCGTCGTGGATCGCGTCATCGATGCCGGACATGATCCGCGGCGCTTCGCCACGGATCTCTTGCAGAGGCTGCGCGACCTCATCGTGCTGTCTGCCGTCCCCGGTGATGATGCGCTCGCGCTCCTCGACGCCCCCGACGCGGAGATCGACGCCATGCGGGGCCAGGCGGATGCGCTGAGCCTGGCGGAGTTGTCGCGCGCCGCCGATCTGGTCAGCGACGGGCTCTCCCAACTGCGCGGTGCGACGGCACCACGCCTTCACCTCGAACTCCTCGCCGCGCGACTCCTGCTGCCCGCCAGCGACTCGACCGCTGCGGGCCTGGCCGTCCGAGTCGATCGCCTCGAGCGCGGCATGGCCTCGGCCCCCGCGCCCGCGCGCCCATCCGGCGCAGGACCGGCCGCAGCTCCGCCGCGGGCCAAGGCGACCCCCCAGCCCGCGACCCCCCAGCCCTCGGATGCCGAGCCCCCGACTGCCGCGCCGCCTCCGCCGCTGTCGAGCGTGCTGGCCAGTGCCACGGCGGCGCCCGAGACGCCGACGTCGCAGGAGTCGACGGCTGCCACGGCGACGACCAGCCTGGCCGACATCACCACGATGTGGCCGGCGATCCTCGAGGGCTTGAAGTCGATGTCCCGCGTGGCCTGGGTGGTCTTCAGCGACTCGCGCCCGCTGTCACTCGATGCCGGGGTCCTCGCGGTAGGTGTCCCTGAGGAGAGCAAGGTCCGCAACGCCCGCTCGAGTGGTCACGCGGAGCGGCTGCGCCAGGTCGTGATCGACGTCATGCACTGCGATGTTCAGGTGGATGTCGTCGCGACCGGTTCCGCGCCGGCGTCTCCCGACTCCCCCTCGTTCGAGGCACCCTCCTCGGACGAGCCGAGCATCGACGACTCCGACACCGACGACGACGTGAGCGGTGAGGCCCTGGCCATGCGGGAGCTCGGCGCCACGGTCATCGGCGAGATCGAGCAGGGCTGAGATGTACGACGGCATCGTCGCCGATCTGATCGATGAGCTCGGCCGGCTCCCGGGCATCGGCCCCAAGAGCGCCCAGCGACTGGCCTTCCACATCCTGCAGGCCGAGCCGGCCGACGTCAGACGCCTCGCCGAGGTGCTCGTCGCGGTCAAGGAGCGAGCGCGATTCTGCTCCACATGCGGACACGTCACCGAGGATGAGGAATGCCGGATCTGCCGTGACCCCCGACGTGACCCGCATTCGCTGTGCGTCGTCGAGGAGTCACGCGACGTGATCGCTATCGAGCGCACGGCCGAATACCGCGGCCGGTATCACGTCCTCGGTGGTGCCATCAGCCCGATCGACGGTGTCGGTCCCGACGACCTGCGCATCCGCGAGTTGATGCAGCGGCTGTCGGATGGTGCGATCACCGAGGTCATCATCGCCACGGATCCCAACCTCGAGGGCGAGGCGACCGCGACGTACCTCGCCCGCATGCTCGCTCCGCTCGGCCTCGAGGTCACGCGCCTGGCCAGCGGCCTCCCGGTCGGCGGCGACCTGGAGTACGCCGATGAGGTCACCCTCGGCCGCGCCTTCGCCGGGCGCCGCCGCGTGGATGGCTGACCTCGCACCAGGGACCAATGTCCTTGCGCGACGGGCCTGTCGTGCCTGCAGATCAGGCCCTTCGCCGGGCGTTGGCCGCGTCCAGCCTGCATAGCCTGAATGCATGCAGGCAGTGCAGGAGACCCGGGAGCGCTTGCTCAGCGCCGACGAAGTCGGTCGGCGGTTGCGCATCGACGTGTCCACGGTCTACCGCATGGCCGGTGATGGACGCCTGACGGCCATCAAGGTCGGTCGACAGTGGCGCTTCCCTGCCGACTCGGTGCCGATGGTGGGCGCGTCCCCATCGGTCGATGACCCCACGGCGGATGCGATCGCCTCGGTGGCTGCCGACCTGCTGGGATGCATGGTCATCGTCACGGATCTTGAGGGATGCCCCGTCACGCGCATGCACAATCCCTGCGACCGCTACATCCAGGCCTCGCTCCAGGATCGGGACACGTGCGTTGCCGAGTGGGGTTCCCTGGCGGCCGGCCACGACCTCGTGCCGCGATTCCATCGGGGCACGCTGGGATACGAGTGCGCTGCGGCATTCATCCGATCCGGCGATCGGCTGGTCGGGCTGGTGATCGTGGGCGGGATAGCTCCGCTGGACGATCCGGCTGCCGACCTCCATGTCCTGACCAAGGCCCAGCGTGGCCTGGTCCTTGATTCCCTACCGCGCATCGCTGCCGCGGTGGCCGAAAGGAGAACATCATGAGGCGGCTCCTCGTCCTCGGTGCAGGCACCGCAGGGACCATGGCCATCAACAAGTTGCGGCCGATACTGCCCGAGTCGGAGTGGCAGATCACGGTGGTCGAGCCCAGTGACCTCCACCATTACCAGCCTGGGTATCTCTTCCTCCCCTTCGGGACGTATGCACCGGAGGAGACCATCGAGCCCACGGACCGATTCATTCCGGAGGGCGTCACGCGAGTGCGTGCTGAGGTCGATCGCGTCGACGCCGACGCCAATGTGGTGCACCTCGCCGATGGTCAGGTCCTGCCCTACGACTACCTCATCATCGCGTCGGGGACTACGCCCAGGCCGGACCAGACCCCGGGCATGGACGACCCGGCCGTGTGGCGTGACACCGTGCACGAGTTCTACACCTTCGAGGGCGCCATGGCCCTACGCGACAAGCTCGAGACATGGCCCGGCGGGCGCCTCGTCGTCCACGTGACGGAGATGCCTATCAAGTGCCCTGTGGCACCGCTGGAGTTCACCTTCCTTGCTGACGCGTACTTCGCCGAGAAGGGCATGCGCGACCAGGTTGAGATCGTCTACGTCACCCCTCTCGAGGGGGCATTCACCAAGCCCGTCGCCTCGAAGCTCCTCGGGCACATGCTCGAGGATCGCAAGATCGGCCTCGAGCCCGATTTCATGATCGACGAGGTCGATGGCGAGGGGGGCAAGATCGTCTCGATGGACGAGCGGGAGGTGGCGTTCGATCTCCTCGTCACGGTCCCTCTCAACATGGGAGCGGACTTCGTAGCCCGGTCCGGGCTCGGCGACGACCTCAACTACGTGTCGGTCGACAAGCACACCATGCTGAGCACCAAGTACGACAACATCTTCGCCATCGGCGATGCATCCAACATCCCCGCATCCAAGGCCGGATCGGTCGCTCACTTCTCCATCGACCTGTTCCCTGAGAACTTCGTCAACCACGTCAACGGCCGGCCGATGACGCGCGCATTCGACGGGCACGCCAACTGCTTCATCGAGTCGGGCAACGGCAAGGGCATGCTCATCGACTTCAACTACGACACCGAGCCCCTTCCAGGGAAGTATCCGCTCCCGGGCATCGGGCCCTTCAGCCTGCTCAAGGAGACCGAGCTCAACCACCTGGGGAAGCTGGCCTTCCGCTGGATGTACTGGAACCTCCTGCTGCCCGGCAAGGAACTCCCCCTCCCCGCCCTCATGTCGATGGCGGGCAAGCAGACCGATGCCCTGGAGCGTGTGTGATGACCGTCGTCGGCATGGATTCAACCCTCGTGGAGCGGCTTGACCGCCTCGCCCTCCAGATGACGGAGATCTCCGAAGAGCTGGAGCGCCAGCGCGAGATGCGCGAGATGCTCCTCGGCCTGACCGAACTCGCCGGACCGGTGATGCAGATGGTGACGAGCAAGGCCACGGAGCTCGAGAGCAAGGGCTACTTCACCTTCGCCCAGGGCGGCTTGGAGATCGCCGACCGGGTCGTCACGTCCTTCGACGAGGAAGACATCAGGTCCCTGGGCGACAACGTGGTCCTCATCCTCAACACCGTCAAGGAAATGACGCAGCCGGAGGTCATGAACCTGCTCAGCCGCACGGCCCTCGAGGTCCAGGAGACGGAGGACGCCCCGGCGGGTCCGCCGCCCTCCACGTTCGCCCTCCTGCGCCAGATGCGCGACCCGGAGGTCCGCCGCGGTCTCGCCCGCGCCCTGGTCGTCCTGCGCTCCCTCGGTGCGCAGGCGCCATCCGCATCAACACTTCCCATCACCGCACCTAAGGAGTAATGCCATGCCCACCACCACGATTGCCGGTCGCGACGTCGTCGTCGACGATGAGGGCTTCCTCACCGAGTACGACCAGTGGGACGAGACGCTCGCCGCCGAATTGGCCAAGAACATCGGCGTGGACATGACCGATGAGCACTGGGCGGTCATCCGCTTCCTGCGCGATGACTTCAAGACCCAGGGCGAGACCGCCACGACGCGCCGCGTCGACACCGTCGGGGGATTCCCGGTGAAGAAGCAGTTCGTGCTCTTCCCGAAGAAGCCGGCGAAGAAGATGGCCTACATCGCCGGCTTGCCCAAGCCCCACGGCTGCGTCTAGGGAGGGACTGCCATGACCATGATGGACACCGCACCAGCGATCGTGCCGAACTTCGGCGACGAGGATGAGGTTGATCGCAAGCTCGTCATCATCTGCTCGAAGGGCAATCTCGATATGGCATATCCAGGATTGGTCCTGGCCAATGCCGCTCTGGGCGAAGGGATCGAGACGCACCTGTTCTTCACCTTCTGGGGCCTGGACATGATCTTGAAGTCGCGGATGAACGACCTGCAGTTCACCCCGGTCGGCAATACCGCGATGCACATGCCCGTCGGCGACTCGCGTATCCCGCAGTTCCTCACCGCCCTCCCCGGCATGCAGGGCATGAGCACGAAGATGATGAAGAAGCAGATCGCCGATCTCGGCGTCCCTGAAGTCCCGGACTTCCTCGATCAGATCGTTGCCGCTGGCGGCCATCTCTGGGCCTGCCGCATGTCGGTCGACATGATGAAGGTCACCGAGGACGATATGTACGACGGCGTGGAGGCGGTCATCAACGCCACCAACTTCATGGAACTCAGCGAGGGCGGCCAGCTCCTCTTCATCTGACGAGTTCGTTGAGTGGCGGCTTGCAGCACCTCTGTACGGCGTGTCGCGTGCGGTATCCCGCCAATCAACGATCTGAGGCCGCGGGTCGCACAACGGCCGGGGCTGGCTAGACTGAACGCTCCGCCGTTGGTGTTCGCCCCGTCGGGGGCGGCCGGTGTGCTGTCCAGGAGCCGAAGTGGGCCTCGTCGTGCAGAAGTACGGCGGCTCCAGCGTCGCCGACGCCGAGAGCATCCGCCGGGTAGCCCGCCGCATCGTCGACACCCACCGCGCGGGTCACGGGGTCGCGGTGGTGGTCTCCGCCATGGGCGACACCACAGACGAGTTGCTCGATCTCGCCGAGCAGGTCTCACCACGTCCGCCGGGACGTGAACTCGACATGCTGCTTACCGCGGGCGAGCGAATCTCTATGGCGCTGCTCGCCATGGCGATCACCGATCTGGGCGAGGAGGCCCGCTCCTACACCGGCTCGCAGGCGGGCCTCATCACGACCTCGGCCCATGGCGCCGCGCGGATCATCGACGTCACCCCTGGACGCATCCAGGAGGCACTCGCCGCGGGAGCCATCCCCATCGTGGCCGGATTCCAGGGTGTCGCTCAGGACACCAAGGACATCACGACGCTGGGGCGCGGCGGCTCGGACACCACAGCGGTCGCGCTGGCGGCGGCGCTGGGTGCCGATGTGTGCGAGATCTACACCGACGTCGACGGCGTCTTCAGCGCCGATCCCCGCGTCGTGCCCCGTGCCCGTCAGTTGCCGGTCGTGACCTACGAGGAGATGCTCGAACTCGCGGCGGCGGGCGCCAAGGTGCTCCACCTGCGGTGCGTCGAGTACGCCCGCCGCTTCGACCTCCCCATCCATGTCCGCTCGTCCTTCTCCGACAGGGAAGGCACCCTCGTTTTGTCCGAGGCCGCGATCGCGGCCCGTATCGCTTCGGGAGACACCATGGAGCAGCCCATCATCTCCGGCGCGGCAGCTGACCTCAATGACGCGAAGGTCACCGTCATCGGGGTGCCCGATCGGCCCGGCGAGGCAGCGGCGATCTTCAGTGCGCTCGCCGATGCCGGCATCAATATCGACATGATCGTGCAGAACGTCTCCGCCGCATCCACGGGTCGTACCGACGTCACCTTCACCTGCCCCCAGGGATCGGTCGGCAAGGCGACGCAGGCACTCGAGGCCGTGCGCGAGCAGATCGGATTCGAGGAGTTGGTCACCGACCAGGAGATCGCCAAGATCTCGCTCGTCGGAGCCGGGATGCGCTCGCATCCCGGTGTCTCGGCAACGTTCTTCACGTCGTTGGCGGATGCGGGCGTTAACGTGGAGATGATCTCCACGTCCGAGATCCGCATCTCGGTGGTCACGCGGGCCGAGGTCGCCACCCGGGCGGTCCAGGCACTGCACACGGCCTTCGGCCTGGACGCCGATGGCGAGGCCGTCGTCTACGCGGGGACCGGGCGATGACCGCTCCACTCACCGTGGCTGTCGTCGGTGCCACCGGTCAGGTGGGCGGCGTCATGCGCCGGCTCCTCCAGGAGCGCGACTTCCCCGTCGGCCGCATGCGCTACTTCGCATCAGCCCGATCGGCGGGCACAACGCTTCCCTGGGGGGACGAGCAGATCGTCGTCGAGGACGTTGCCGTCGCCGACCTCAGCGGCATCGACATCGCGCTGTTCTCGGCGGGCGGTGCGACGTCCAAGGAGCACGCACCCCGCTTCGCCGAGGCGGGTGCCACCGTCATCGACAACTCATCCGCGTGGCGGATGGATCCCGACGTGCCACTGGTCGTCAGCGAGGTCAATCCCGAGGCGGTTCAGCGCGCCAGCAAGGGGATCATCGCCAATCCCAACTGCACGACCATGGCCGCGATGCCAGTGCTCATGCCCCTGCACCGCGAGGCGGGGCTGACCCGCCTCGTGGTCAGCACCTTCCAGGCGGTTTCCGGCAGCGGTCTGGCGGGGGTGGAGGAGCTCGAGACGCAACTGCGCGCGGTCATGGATAGCGACGTGACGACCTTGACCCATGACGGATCGAGCGTCGACTTCCCCGCACCGGTCAAGTACGTGCGCCCGATCGCCTTCGACGTCGTCCCGATTGCGGGGTCGGTGGTCGACGATGGGCTGGGCGAGACCGACGAGGAGAAGAAGCTGCGCAATGAGAGTCGCAAGATCCTGGGCATCCCCGATCTGCTCGTCTCGGGGACGTGCGTACGCGTGCCGGTCTTCACCGGGCACTCCCTGTCGATCAACGCCGAGTTCGAGCGGCCCCTGTCGGCCGCGAGGGCGACGCAGATCCTGGCCGACTCGCCCGGAGTCGAGTTGAGCGACGTGCCCACGCCGCTCCAGGCGGCCGGTCAGGATCCCTCCTTCGTCGGCCGCATCCGACCCGATGAGGGCGTGCCGGACGGCCGCGGCCTGGTGATGTTCGTGAGCAACGACAACCTGCGCAAGGGCGCCGCTCTCAACGCGGTCCAGATCGCGGAGCTGCTGGTCGGCTGACCTCGCGCGGACTGGCCGAAGGCAATACGAAGGCCTTATCGACACTTCGCACGCAGCGGAAGTGTCGATAAGGCCGCGCACATGACAGGGTCCCCGCGCTGTCCGGCGCGTCTCCAGGCCTCAGCGCCTCCCTGGCGGCTGCCGCCACGAGGACCGTCGTGCGACGAAGGGCCCGGTTCCTGGTGGAACCGAGCCCTTCGCATGTGTCGGGGTGGCGGGATTTGAACCCACGACCTCTTCGTCCCGAACGAAGCGCGCTACCAAGCTGCGCCACACCCCGAGGGAGCCGGAGGAGTCTATCCCCCTGCCACGAGGGTGAGCAGCGTGGCCTCCGGCGGGCACGCGAAGCGTATGGGCGCGTACGGCGATGTGCCTAGACCGGCAGAGACATGCAGGGCCATGTCGGCAGAGCCATGCGGAGCGAACTCCATGAGCGGGCGCGGATGCGAGGACAGACCTCTCGCTCGCGATCGATCGAGGTCGCAGTTCGTCACGAGCGCTCCGACGCCCGGCACACGGACCTGGCCGCCGTGCGTGTGGCCTGCCAGCGTGATGTGGACGCCGTCGGCCGCCATGGCATCGAGGACGCGCAGGTACGGCGCATGCGCGATGCCGATCGCCAGGTCGACCCCCGGGTCCGGGGAACCTGCAATGGGGGCGTAGTCGTCGCGCTCGATGTGGGGGTCGTCGACCCCGCGGATCTCGATGGACCGCCCGCCCGCGGTGAGGACCTGCCGGGCGTTGGGCAGGTGCTGCCATCCCGCATCCGAGAGTCGTGAGACGAGATCGGGCCATGGCAGGGCCGGACGGTCCGGATGAAGGTCCGACGGGCCGGCCAGGTAGGCGAGCGGGTTGATCGGCCGGGGCGCGTAGTAGTCGTTGCTGCCCAGGACGAAGGCACCGGGCCGGTCGAGGAGCGGATCGAGCGCGCCGATCACCGGATCCACGGCGTCGCGATGTGCCAGGAAGTCCCCGGTGACGATGACGAGGTCCGGCTCGAGGTCGGCCAGCGACGAGACCCATGCGGCCAGGCGATGCCGTCGCGGGGTCATGTGCAGGTCGGACAGGTGAAGGATCCGAAGCGGTGGCTGGCCGGGCTGCAGCGCGGCGACCTCGGCGGTGCGCCGTCGATACGACGACGCCTCCCAACGCGCATAGGCAAGGGTGGCGGCGCCCAGCAGGGCCCCTCCACCCAGGATTGCCTGACGGACAGGGATCACCGGATGAGTGTCCCATCCGCCCGTGCGCGAGGATGAGCCCATGAGCACCTTGAAGGAACAGCTCCAGTCAGACCTGACGCAGGCGATCCGGGCGCAGGACGAGCTCACCATGGCCACCTTGCGCATGGCCCTGTCGGCGATCACGACGGCGGAGGTGTCGGGTAAGGCGGCACGCGAGCTCAGTGATGACGAGGTCATCATGGTCCTGACCGGCGAGGCCAAGAAGCGCCGAGAGGCTGCCGAGTCGTTCGACGGTGCTGGTGCTACGGATCGCGCGGACCGCGAGCGCGCCGAGCTCGGCGTGCTGCAGGCCTACCTGCCCGAGCAGTTGAGCGCGGAGGACCTCGCGGGCATCGTCGAGGCGGCCGTGGCGCAGGCCGCAGCGGACGGCAAGACCGGCCCTGCGGCGATGGGTGCGGTCATGAAGATCGTCACGCCGCAGACGCGCGGTCGCGCGGACGGCGGTCAGGTGGCCGCTCTGGTCAAGGCGTCCCTCGCCTAGCGGCTCGGCGAGCTAGCCGGGCTCGGTCGGTTCCGGCGTCGGCTCGGGCGTCGGCTCGGGCGTCGGTGTCGGCTCGGGCGAGGGCTCCGGTGTGGGCTGCGGGGTCGGCTGCGGTGTCGGCCGAGGACCGGGGGTGGGCTTCGGGCTCGGCTTGGGCTCCTTGGTCTTCTCCGGCTTGGGCTCTTTGCTCTCCTCCGGCTCGGGCAGGGCGAAGGGGATGTACACCGGTGACGGGCCAACGCCACGGACCGGACCCACCCCCCAGTCGTTGAATAGCTCGAACGGCTGGGGCGCGAGGTTCGCGTGCGCGGCGATCATCGCCTCGCGCCAGATCGGCCCGGGGATTTGCCCACCGGTGACGTAGGAGTAGTACTGCCCGTTGATCGTGACGTCAGTCATCGGGTACGCGAAGCCGCCACGCGGATCGCCCACCCAGATCGCCGCAGCGACCTGGGGCGTGAAGCCCGCGAACCAGATGGCGGCGTTCTCGTTAGTGCTTCCGGTCTTGCCGGCAGCGGGACGGTCGGGCAGCGACATCGCCGCGCCCGTGCGCCCGTTGAATGGCCCGTCGATGACGCTGGTGAGTACGCCGGTGACTGCGTCGGCGACGTTGCGTGAGAGCACCTCCCGGCATCGGGGGTCGGGGACGTCGATGTTGTTGCCGTAGCGGTCCTTGATCTCGAGTACGACGCGCGGTGCGCAGTAGACGCCGTGGTTGGCGAATGCGGCGTACGCGCCGGCCATGGACAGCGGACTGACCTCCATGGTCCCCAGCGAGAAGGTCGGCACGCGCTGAAGCGGGTCCCCCGTGGCCAGTCGGACGCCCATCTCCTCGGCGATCTCGGCCTGCCGACAGAGCCCGAAGCGCTCGGCGAGGGTGACGAAGTAGGTGTTGGTCGAGAACGCTGTCGCCTGGAACATGTTGAGGAAGCCGGCCGATCCGGAGTTGCGGACGGTTACCGGCTGGAACTCCTCGCCCGTCGTGCAGTTGACGAAGTTCTCGAAGGTCTTGGGATTGGGGGCGTCGATGCCCTCGGTGGGCGAGAAGCCCTGCTCGAGCGCTGCCGCCAGGGTGAAGACCTTGAAGGTCGATCCGGCCTGCATGCCGATCGTCCCGCCGAACGCCTGGTCGACGTTGTAGTTGTACGTCGTCTTGCCCCGCCCCTTGAGCCCCCACTCACGGTTCTGCGCCATCGCGATGACGTTGCCGGTGCCGGGCTCGACCAGGGTGATCGCCGCTGCTCGCTGGCTGGGGTCCTTGATGGGGATGTACGACGTCGCGGACTTCATCGCGGCATCCTGGACATCGGGGTCGAGGGTGGTGCGGATCGTGAGGCCGCCTCGTCGCAGGAGCGCCTCGCGCTCGACGAGCGTCTCGCCGAAGGCGGGGTCCGCCTTGATCATGCGGATCACGAAGTCGCAGAAGTACGGCGCGTACGAGGACGTGCACCCGTTGGGCTGGATCGACGGATCGAGGATGTCCTCGACCTTGATGCGAGACGCGGCGCTGGCCTGGATGGGAGTGATGAACCCGGCCTCTGCCATCTCACCGAGGACGAGGTTGCGCCGCGTCTCGGCGAGGTCGGGATTGCGCGTGGGATCGAAGGCGGTCGGCTGCTGGACGATGCCGGCGAGGGTCGCGCTCTCCGCCAGGTCGAGTTCGGCTGCGGGCTTGGAGAAGTAGCGACGCGCAGCAGCCTCGACGCCGTAGGCACCGGCCCCGAAGTAGACGATGTTGAGGTAGCGCTCGAGGATCTCCTGCTTGGAGTAGCGCCGTTCGAGCGCCAGTGCGTAGCGGATCTCGCGCAACTTGCGTGAGGGCGTCCGTGCACGTGCCGCCTCGAGCTCCTCCTCGTTCGTCGCGCTCGCGATGAGGAGGTTCTTGACGTACTGCTGGGTGATCGTGGAACCGCCCTGGGTACTCCCGCTCTGAGTGCTGTTGGCGACGATCGCACGCATGGTGCCGCGCAGGTCGATTCCCGGATGCTCGAGGAAGCGGGCGTCCTCGACGGCCACGATCGCCTGTCGCATGATGGGCGACACTGCGGCAAGGGGAACCTCGACGCGATTTTGGTAGTAGATCGTCGCCATGATCGATCCGTCAGCCGCGAGGATCACCGACCTTTCCGGCAGATCCGGTGTGTCCAACTGTGACGGGAGTGACTCGAAGCTGTCGATCGCACCGCGGGTGAGCAGGCCGGTCGCCGCCGCGACAGGCAGCACCATCGCCGCCGCCACCGCCCCCGCCACGAGGGTCACCAGGGCGAAGATCCCCAGGCGGCCCACGGCAGCCAGCGGCCGTCGTGCCGACGGGCTCGGGGATTCGGGATGGCTCACGGGGCTCCTTTGATGCGTGCCTCACCAGGGTAGGCGAGTGCCGGCCGGGAGTCTCGCCCCCGAGTGCGGGCGATCCGGAGAAGTACTAGTCATAAATGACTATGATAGATAGGGTATAAGGGACCTGTCTGACCACCGGTCAGCGGCGTAGCGTCCCGCCCCACTGGAGTAGCCATTGGGACCTGCGGTGAAGTCGTGCCGGACGGTGCGGCGGGAAGGTGAGGGATGACCTGGTCGACGGAGTGGACCGCTCGGGCGGCATGCCGCACATCGGATCCTGACGCCCTCTTCGTCCAGGGAGCAGCCCAGAACCGGGCCAAGGTCATCTGCCAGGGGTGTCAGGTCAGGACCGAGTGCCTGGCCGACGCCCTCGACAACCGGGTCGAGTTCGGCGTGGGGGGCGGGCTCACCGAGCGCGAGCGCCGCGCGCTGCTGCGCCGTCGCCCCCAGGTCACCTCGTGGCGCCAACTCCTGCAGACCGCTCGCGACGAGTACGAGCGCACCATCTCCATCGACTCATTCCGCGCGTCGTAGACGACCGCGCGGGCTACGGCCGCGGCAATGGCGACGCGAGCAGGTCGCCGACCTCACGCAAGCCTTCGAGATCGTGAACGTCCTCTGCCAGTGCGTACACCTCGGTGACGGGAACTGTCGGATGCGCCGCGGTGAAACGCCGGGCGAGCCTGCCCTGGCGCTCGGCATTGCGCAGACGATCCGCGTGCAGGCGCAGGAGGGCCGATAGCGCCGGGTCATCCTGCTGGAGCCGGTGCGATGCGGCCATCGCCTCCTCGACCGGGAGTTCGGGAGCGCGCACCTCCTGGACCCGGTTGAGGACCAGGCCCGCGAGGGGCATGCCGTCCGCCTCGAGACGATCGACGAAGAACGACGCCTCGCGCAGTGCGTCGCGTTCGGGTGCGGCGACCACGACGAAGGACGTGCCCGGGTCCTGCAGGAGCGCGTACGTCGCCTCCGCCCGCTCGCGAAAGCCGCCGAACATGGTGTCCACCGCGCCGACGAAGGCCGCCAGGTCGCCGAGCAATTGGGCCCCGAGGATCTTGGTCAGGACTCCGGAGAACAGGCCCAGCCCCGCACCGAGCAGCTTGCCCAGGCCCCGACCGGCCCCGCGAGCGGGTGCCGTGAGGATCTTGATGAACCTGCCGTCGAGGAACGTGCCCAGCCGATCGGGGGCATCGAGGAAGTCGAGCGCGGAGCGCGAGGGCGGCGTGTCGACCACGATGAGATCCCACGTGCCGGCTCGATCAGCCTCCGTGCGGAGCTGACCGAGTTTCTCCATCGCCATGTACTCCTGCGTCCCGGCGAACGACGACGACAGTGCCTGATAGAACGGGTTGTCCAGGATCGCCTGTGCGCGCTCCGGATCCGAATGGGACTCGACGACCTCGTCGAAGGTCCGCTTCATGTCGAGCATCATGGCGCTCAGTGATCCATCCCCCTCGACACCCACCACGGGCCGAGGGGTGTTGTCCAGTTCGCTGAGGCCCATCGCCTGGGCCAGGCGTCGCGCGGGATCGATGGTGAGCACGCATACGCGTCGGCCCATGTCGGCGGCGCGCAATCCCAGTGCTGCGGCAGTGGTGGTCTTGCCGACGCCACCCGACCCGCAGCAGACGATGATGCGGGACGTCGGATCGCGCAGCAGGGCGTCCACGTCCAGGGTGGGCACAGGTGCCATCAGGCCATCCCCTGCTCATGCAGCATGTCGGCCAGTTCGTACAGCGCAGCGAGGTCGATGCCGCCGGCGAGGAAGGGGAGGTCGTAGACGGGTCGGCCGAGTTCGGCGATGCGCGCCCGCTCGGTCTCCTCGAGCGAGACGCGTGCGACGTGGTCGGCCCCCTCGGCCAGGAGAGCCGCGACGAGGGCGGGCTGGGCCTGGACTCCCGCACGGGCCAGGGACGCTGCGACCTGCGAACTGCTCAGTTCGGTGAGATCGGCGGGGGAGCCCAGCAGCGGAGGCCGCGTCATGTTGACGACGATTCCTCCCACCGGGAGCGCGGCATCTTCGAGCTCGGCGACACCGTCGGCCGTCTCCTGGACGGGCATCTCCTCCAGGAGCGTCGTCAGGTGCACGGCCGTCTTGTCCGAGCGCAGGATCGCCATCACGCCGTCGGCCTGGTTGCGGATCGGGCCCACCTTGGCCACGCCCGCGATCTCGGTGTTGACGTTGAGGAATCGGGTGATGCGACCGGTGGGCGGCGCGTCGAGCACGATGGCGTCGTATGGTCGCGCGTGCTTCTTGTCGCGCCGGCGGACGAGTTCGACGGCCTTGCCGGTGAGGAGCACGTCGCGCAGCCCCGGGGCGATGGTCGTGACGAACTCGACGGCTCCCATGCGGCGTAGGACTCCCCCGGCCCGGCGCAGGTTGTAGAAGAGCTCGAGGTACTCCAGGAGCGCTTCCTCGGGGTCGACGGCCAGGCCCCACACCTCTCCGCCGCCGGGCGCCGAGGCCAGCCGCCGCTCCTCGTAGGGCAGCGGAGGGGTGTCGAACAGTTGCGCGAGGCCCTGCCTGCCCTCGACCTCCATGAGCATGACGTCGCGGCCGTCGCGGGCCAGGGCGAGCGCCAGAGCGGCGGCGACCGTGGTCTTGCCGGTGCCTCCTTTGCCCGAGACGACGTGCAGCATCACGTCGGGCCAGTCGCTGGAGGGCACCGCCTGAGCCTAATGCTCCAGGGCTCTGCGGCCCCGCGTGTCCATCGGGTTGGGCGGTACTAGGGTCGGCGTATGACCACGTGGGAATACGCGACCGTGCCCCTGCTCATCCACGCGACCAAGCAGATCTTGGACACCTGGGGAGAGGACGGCTGGGAACTCGTGCAGGTCGTGCCCGGCCCCAATGCCGAGAACGTCGTCGCCTACCTCAAGCGCCCCCGGGAGCAGTGATGAGCGTCACCGCACGGCTTGCCGAGCTCGGAATCGAGATCCCCGAGGTGGTCCCGCCGGTCGCCGCCTACGTCCCCGCGGTCGTCACCGGCCGCTATGTCTACACGTCCGGACAGCTCCCCATGCGGGACGGCGCGATGATCGCCGAGGGGCTCGTCGGCACCGATGTCGATCCCGACATCGCCAAGGAGTGCGCGCGCCAGTCGGCGATCAACGCACTGGCCGCGGTGCAGTCGGTGATCGGGAGCCTGGATCGAGTCACCCGCGTCGTCAAGGTCGTCGGCTTCGTGGCCAGCGCGCCGACGTTCACCGGTCAACCGGCTGTCATCAACGGCGCGAGCGAACTCCTGCTGGAGATCTTCGGTGACGCTGGACGACACGCGAGGTCCGCGGTCGGCGTCGCAGCCCTGCCCATCAATGCTCCCGTCGAGGTGGAGATGGTGCTGGAGGTTGCCGACTGAGCGTCCCGCGGATGCCCCCCGAGGTCAGCCGCCGGGCGCGCGCCCTGCTGGCCGGTGAGTGGGAGGCACCGCCAGCCCGTGACGCGTCGACCGTGGTCCTCCTGCGCGACCGCGATGGCCTCGAGACCTACCTCATGCGTCGCGCCTCCACGATGGCCTTCGCGGCCGGGATGTACGTCTTCCCCGGCGGTCGCATCGACCATGCCGACTGCGATGTCGAGGTGCCCTGGTCCGGCCCGCTTCCGGATGCAGCGCGCATGACGGCGTCGCAGCGCCAGGCGCGCGGCCTGCTCGTCGGCGCCGTTCGCGAGGTCTTCGAGGAGACGGGCGTGCTGCTGGCCGTGGATGCCGCGGGTCGCACGCCCGATGAGGACGACGCCTGGGAGGACGACCGGGCTCGCGTCGCCGAATCCAGCGCAGCCTTCGCGCACGTGCTCGATCGCCGCGGACTGCGCCTCGACCCGGACCTGCTGCCGCTGTGGACCCACTGGGTGACCCCGGAGATCGAGAGCAAGAGGTACGACGTCCGCTTCTTCGTGGCCGCCGTACCGCCCGGCCAGAGTGCACGCGATGTCAGCGGAGAAGCCGATCACGTGAGCTGGATGTCACCCGGTGCCGCACTGCACGACTACTCGTTGGGCCGCCTGCCGATGCTCCCCCCGACGGTGGCGACGCTGGCCGACCTCGCCGCGCTGCCGGACGTGGCATCCGTCGTCGGCAGCGCAGCCGCCCGCGACATCCGACCGCTCATGCCGCGACCGCGGATCGACAGCGACGGCACGCTCGCATGGGACGTCATCGACGTGCGCGATGGCGCGGTCATCGTGAGCCTGCCCGGCGAGCCGGCCGGCTCGGAGGTCGCAGGCGCATGAGCGGGCTGCCCGTCCTCGGGTCCGACCAACCCTGGGCCGGAGGCGCCTTCGCCGCGACGGTCACCTGCGTCCTCGCCCCCAATCCCAGTCCCATGACCCTGGACGGGACGAACACGTGGATCCTCGGCAACGCTGGCGGTGACGTCATCGTCGTGGATCCCGGTCCCGAAGACCCAGGCCACCTCGAAGCCATCGTCGACCGCGGGCACGTCGCGCAGATCCTGCTGACCCACGGACACCCCGATCACGCTGAAGGCGCCCGCAGCCTGCACGACATGACCGGTGCACCGGTCCGCGCTCTCGATCCCGCGCACCGGCTCGGCGGCGAAGGACTCGCGGCCGGCACGGTGATCGCCGTCGCCGACGCCGAGGTCCACGTCATCGCCACGCCCGGCCACACCGCTGACTGCGTGAGCTACTTCCTGCCCGCGCACTCGGCCCTGCTCACCGGCGACACCGTCCTCGGCCGCGGCACGACGGTCGTCGCCTGGCCGGACGGTGACCTCGGCGACTACCTCGACTCGCTGACGCTGCTGCGCGACCACTCCGCGCGGACGGGCGCGACGGCGATCCTGCCCGGCCACGGACCCACGCTCGACGACCCGGTCGGCGTCCTCGACGCCTACCTCGCGCACCGACGGGCCAGGCTCGACCAGGTGCGCCAGGCGCTAGCCGACGGCGCTCGCACCCCGGATGACGTCGTCGACGCGGTCTACGACGACATCCCCGAAGCCGTTCGCTGGGCGGCGCTCCTGAGCACCCGCGCGCAACTGGCCTACCTCGACGCCCGCGGCTGAGTCCGAAACTCCCGGTTATCAAGGCTTAGCAGGTCGTATAAGCCTTGATAACCGGGAGTTTCGCGCTCGCTATCGCGCTCGCCGCGCGAGCCGCCCGTGCCTGATCAGCGCGCTCGCCGCGCGAGCCGCTCCATGTCGATCAGCAGCACCTGGCGCTGATCGACCTCGATCCACCCGCGCTGGGTGAAGTCGGCGAGCGCCTTGTTGACCGTCTCGCGCGACGCACCCACCAG
Source organism: Candidatus Nanopelagicales bacterium (assembly GCA_023264215.1). Next base: position 23,244 of record JALQSY010000001.1, on the reverse strand, counting down.
CTGGGCGAGCTCCTCCTGCGTCAGGTCGTGATGCACCAGGACGCCGTCCGGCCCCGACTGGCCGAACTTGTCGGCCAGGTCGAGCAGTTGCTTCGCCACGCGACCGGGCACGTCGGAGAACACCAGATCCGCGAGCGCCTCGTTGGTACGGCGCAGGCGCTGAGCGAGCGCCTGGAGCAGCGACTCCGCCACCTCGGGACGACCGGTGAGCCACGGACGCAGGTCGCCGTGCCCCAGTCCGACCACCACGGTGTCGGTGACCGCGGTCGCCGTCGCCGTCCGCGGTCCCGGATCGAACAGCGACAACTCGCCGAAGACCTCGCCGGGCCCCAGGACCGCGAGGAGCGACTCGCGTCCATCGGGCGAGGTCTGGCCGAGCTTGACCTTGCCGTCGAGGATGACGTACATCCGATCGCCCGGCTCGCCCTCCGAGAAGATGATGCCGCCGCGGGGGACCCGCTTCTCGGTCATCGATGCGCGCAGCGCCACCGCCGCCTCGGCATCGAGTGCCGAGAACAGCGGTGCCTGCATCAGTGCGTCGTCCACCTGACCTCCTAGGCACAGTGTGGCGCATCGCGGGGACTCCCCACGTGCCAGGGAGGCGGCGCGGCGACGAGTTCAGTCATCGGTCAGGTCGGAGACGTACCCTGGCCAGATGCCCGCCGACGCCAGCACCGCCCACCGCATGGGTCAGGTCCTGGCCGAGGCCTATCCCGATGCCGACACCGAGCTCGACTTCGCCAACCCGCTGCAGCTGCTCATCGCCACCGTCCTGTCGGCCCAGAGCACCGACCAGCGGGTCAACGCGGTCACCCCGGCGCTGTTCGCCCGCTACCCCGACGCTGCCGCCTTCGCGGCGGCGGACCGCGACGAGCTCGAGGCCGCGATCAAGCCCGCCGGGCTTCACCGCTCCAAGGCGGCCAGCATCCAGGGCATCGCCCAGGTGCTGTGCGACGAGCACGGTGGCGAGGTGCCCCGCACGCTCGAGGAGCTCGTCGCCCTGCCCGGAGTCGGGCGCAAGACCGCCAATGTCGTGCTGGGCAATGCGTACGGCGTGCCCGGCATCACCGTCGACACGCATGTGGGCAGGCTCGCTCGGCGCTTCGGATGGACGACGCAGACCGCTCCGGACAAGGTCGAGGCGGACCTGATGGAGCTCTTCCCGCCATCGGAGTGGACCGACCTGTCCCACCGGATGATCCTCCACGGCCGACGTGTGTGCCACGCGCGCAAGCCCGCGTGCGACGACTGCCCGCTAGCCGCGCTCTGCCCGTCATCTGCCGCGTCGGACGGAGTGGTCGCATGACCCGCGACCCGGCCGTCGGCCTGGCGCTGCCCGACGTGGAACTCCCCGGCTGGCTCGCGCCCGTCGCCGTGGCTGCCGGCAACGTCCGGGGTTCGGATCTCACCCGCTTCCTGCCGCCGCCAACGGGCGGTCGCCCCTCTGCCGTCCTCATGCTGCTCGGCGAGGGAGAGCGCGGCCCGGATCTGCTGGTCATCGAGCGAGCCCACAGCCTGCGGTCCCATGCCGGGCAGCCCGCCTTCCCCGGCGGGGCGCTCGAGCCCGGCGACGACGGTCCCATCGCGGCGGCGCTCCGCGAGGCGCGCGAGGAGACCGACGTCGACACCCGCGGAGTCGCGCCGTTCGCGCTCCTACCCGACCTGTGGGTGCCGGTGAGCGACTTCGTCGTCACCCCGGTGCTGGCGTGGTGGCGTGACCCGTCGCCTGTGCGCGCTGCCGATCCGTCGGAGGTGGCCAGCGTGCATCGCGTGCCGATCGAGGACCTCGCCGACCCCGCGCGCCGGATGCGCGTCCGGCACCCGTCGGGCTACGTCGGCCTCGGCTTCGACGTGTCCGGGCTGCGCGTCTGGGGCTTCACGGCCGGCCTGATCGCCGGCCTGCTGGAGCTCGCCGGATGGAGCCGCCCGTGGGATGCCGATCGCATCGTCGATCTCGACGACGACGAGGCGCTGACATGAACGTCGTCGACGCGATCGTGATCGCATCGATCGCGGTGTTCGCCTGGACCGGCTGGCGGCAGGGCTTCGTCGCCGGGCTGCTGTCCTTCGGGGGGTTCCTGATCGGAGCGCTCGCCGCGGCCCTGATCCTGCCGCGCATCCTCGCCGGATTGGACCTACCGGAATTCCTCGGGGCGGTGCTGCTCGCCATAGCCATCCTCGGCGCGGCCCTCCTCGGTCAGACCCTGGCGTCGGTTCTCGGCCGGCGCCTGCGCTCGGCCATCACCTGGCGCGGGGTGCAGGTCGTCGACAGTGCCGCGGGCGCGGCGCTCAATGTCGCGGCCCTCGCGGTGGTGCTGTGGATCGTGGCCACCGCCGTGGGCCTGGTACCGAGCCTGACGGTCGCGCGCGAGATCCGATCGTCGCTGGTCCTGCGGACCCTTGACTCCGCCGTGCCCGACCGCGCTCGCGACGTCTTCGCCGGCCTGCGCGATGCCGTCGATGCCTCGGGGCTGCCGCGGGTGTTCTCGGGCTTCGGTCAGTACGCGGGACCGCAGGTGCCCGCGCCCAATGCGCGGCTCCTGCGCGATCCGGCGGTGCGCGCAGCGTGGCCCTCGCTGGTCAAGGTGACGTCGCAGGCGTGCGATGCGCTCGTCACCGGATCCGGGTTCGCCTACGCCCGCGATCGCGTGCTCACCAACGCGCACGTGGTCGCCGGCGCTGACCGCCCCGCTGTGCGGCTGCCCGGTGATCCGTCCGTCTACGAGGCGAGCGTGGTCGCGATCGACACTCGGCTGGATCTCGCAGTGCTGCGCGTCGACGGCCTTCCGGCGCCACCGCTCGCGTTCGCGTCCCGGGAGGCATCGACGGGCGACGGCGCGGTGATCGCCGGCTTCCCGGGCGGGGGCGACCTCGAGGCCGGCGCCGCCCGCATCCGCGCGCGCATCGAAGCGCGCGGCGAGGACATCTACGGCCGCTCCGGTGTCGTCCGAGAGGTCTACTCCTTCCGCGGGACCGTGGTCCCGGGCAACTCCGGAGGTCCCCTGCTGGCCCCGAACGGCCGCGTGTACGGCGTGGTCTTCGCCGCCGGTCTCGGCGAGGAGGAGACCGGCTATGCCCTCACCGCGCAGCAGGCGGCTCCCCTCGCCGAGCAGGGCGTGAATGCGATCGACCCCGTGGACGCGGGGCGCTGCCGCTGACGCGGTCACCGTCGACTTCAGCGCAAGCCCATCGATCGCGGACGTGGCCGCTAGCCAGGTCGACCTTCGCGGGTGGGCAGATTGTCGCCCGACCCCTCCTGCGCAACCGCGGGCGACTGCCCACTCGTGGTTGCGGGGGCGACCGGATCGGCGCCGAGCGCGGAGATGAGCGCGATGAGGTCACGGTCGAGCGGCCCGTCGTACTCCTCGATGCTGGCGATACCGCGGGCGACCAACCGCTCCGCGCCGACCGAGTTGCCCCGAGCAGCGTGGGTCTGCCCCGCGGCGGCCTGGGCGAGTCCGCGCCACAGGGGTCGCTCGGGTTCCGGACAGCAGCGCCACCGCATCTCCATCACCTCGTGGGCGTGGAAGGGCAGGCCGCGCGCGAGGTAGGCGGCCGCCTCCGCGACGGCATCGGCTGAGTTGATCGCATCGCGCTCGGGCACCGCGGGGAAGCCCGGCGAACCCCAGGGCAGGGGTCGCCCGAGGCGGTCACGTGGGCGCTGCGATGCCGGCATCTCACTCACGCAGCAGCGCTGCGCCGGACGGCCCACCGCGGTCAGGCAGGCCGGCGAGCCAGGGCAGGACCAGCGCATCGAAGGCCGCAGGATCCTCCTCGTGGGGGAAGTGGCCCACGGCCGGCACGATCTCCATGCGGTAGGGCCCGTTGACCCAGTCGCCTGATCCCTCCGCGCTGCTCAACAGGACGGACGGGTCGTGCTCGCCATGGATGTGCAGTACGGGTACGTCGATGGGCGTCTCCATGCGCCGTGCGTACCTGACGCCGTCGGTGCGCACGATCGATCGCAGTGCCCACCGGTGGTACTCCACGGCGCAGTGCGCGGTCGGCCACAGCGAGAAGGCGCTGCGGTACGCCAGGGCTGTTTCTGCGTCGGGCCAGTCCGGGGTCGCCGACCAGGTCTGCAGGATCTCGCCGACCCGCGCGCAATCATGCGCCTGCAGCGACCGCTCGGGCAGGAACGGCCATTGGAAGCCGACGGCGTAGAGGGCCTGGCGACGCTGGATCGCATCGCGCAGGATCGCCGCGCGGAAGCGCCGTGGGTGCGGCATCGAGACAGGGACGATGGCGTCGACGACGTCGGGGTCGAGAACCGCCATGCTCCACGCGATCAGTCCGCCCCAGCCGTGCCCGATGACGACCGCGGAGCGCTCGCCGAGGCTTCGGATGACCCCCGCGACATCACGGGACAGGGTCGTGGGGTCGTAGCCGTGGGGCGTGTGATCCGATCCGCCGTACCCGCGCAGGTCCATCGCCACGACGCGATAGCCGGCCTCGGCATAGGTCCGTACCTGGCGACGCCAGGACCACCACAGGGTGGGGAAGCCGTGCAGGAGCACGATGAGCGGTCCGGAGCCGGCTTCGACGATGTGGAAGCGGGCACCGTTGGCGGAGATCTCCCGGTGCGTCCAGGGGCCGGGTTGTCGGATGACCTCGTCGGGGTCGAGGAGCACGTGCGGTCAGCGCTCGGGCAATGCGCGCGAGTCCGGGGACTGCTCGAGCGCAGACGTGATCGCCGACTTCGTCTGCTCGATCTGGGCGATGGTGCGATCGGGCCCCGTGATCTTTGCCGACTCCTTCTTGCCGATGAGGCCGAGTACGGCGGCGATGAGGAAGAGCACGAGCGTGACGATGCCGAAGCCGGCCCACACGGGCAGGCCGAGCGCCACCAGTGCGTAGGCGATGGTGACGAGGAGGAAGATGCCACCCATCGCGGCCATCGACAGGGCGCCGACCAGGAAGATCCCGGTCTTGCCCGCGGCGCGGCCGCTCTGCTGGAGCTCGAGCTTGGCCAGTGCGATCTGGGCCTTGATGAGTCGCTGGAGATCGGCGACAGCCGTGGCGACGAGGGCCTTCAGCGAGGCCTCCCCTGCGGGAGTCGTGTCAGGCATGGTCCTCTCCTTCGCTCAGCGCGTCGCTCGAAGGCTAGTGGGTCTGGCCGGACGACGTGCCGGGTTCCCCGCGCTGACCGGTCTGGTAGACGTCAGGGATGCCGTCGCCGTCGACGTCGGCCTCCTCCACCGCCGCTTCGCGCCGGTAGTGCCTGTTGCGGGCCAGGAGCAGGACCGCGGCGAGCAGGGCGGATACGACGGAGGCCGTGAACACCGCGACCTTGGCGCTGTCGAGCAGGCCCTCATTGGTGGCGTACGCGAGCTCGGTGATGAGCAGGGCGACGGTGAATCCGATGCCGGCGAGCATGCCGACCGCGAGGACGTCCTGCCAGCCGATCGCGGGGTTGAGCCTGGCGCGGGTGAACTTCGCCATGAGCCAGGCGGTCGCGATGACGCCGATGGGCTTGCCCAGGACCAGGCCGGCCATGATGCCGATGGCCACGGGGTTGCTCAAGGCTTCGACGAGTCCGGTGCTGCGCAGGTCCACGCCCGCGGCGAAGAACGCGAAGAGCGGCACGCACAGTCCGGCACTGAGCGGTAGGAGCATGCGCTGGAGCCGATCGACGGGCGATTCGGTCTCGCCCGGATCGGTGCTCGAGCGGGTGAGGAGCGCCAGCGCGACGCCGGCAACGGTCGCGTGCACGCCGCTCTCGTGCGTCGCCCACCAGATGACGAGGACGAGCGGGATGTAGATGAGCGGGCTGCGGACGCGTCGGCGCTGCAGCAGCCAGTAGACCGCCAGCAGGCCAACGGCGACCGCGAAGTACAGCAGTGAGAAGCCCTTGGAGTAGAAGATCGCGATGATGGTGATTGCGCCGAGATCGTCGACGACCGCCAGCGTCAGGAGGAAGGCGCGCAGGGCGACGGGGAGCATGCGGCCGACGACGGCGAGCACAGCCAGGGCGAAGGCGATGTCGGTGGCCATCGGCACGGCCCAGCCGCGCAGGCCACCGGGCTCGCCGGATGTCGCGACGATGGCGACGAAGATGAGTGCGGGCACGACCATGCCACCGATGGCCGCGGCGATCGGGACCGCGGCCTGGGCCGGCTTGGAGAGCGTGCCGTGCGTGAGCTCGTGCTTGAGTTCGAGCCCGGCGACGAAGAAGAACACCGCGAGGAGGCCGTCCGCCGCCCAGGTAGCCAGGGACAGGTTGAGGCCGAGTGCCTCCGGTCCCACCGTGATGGCACCGAGCTCGAAGTAGGCGTCGCCCCAGGGGGAGTTGGCCCACACGATGGCGACGACGGCCGCCACGAGCAGGAGTACGCCGCCGATCGTCTCCCCGCGCAGTGCGCGCAGCAGCCAGACCCGCTCCGCGAGCGGGGGTCGATCGAAGATCTGGTGCGTCATGCCGTCGGGCATTGCACTACCGGGCGTGGTCACGAGGGGCCTCCGGGGTCGTCAACGAGGTGCCGACCAGGCTTCCCGGCTCACCGAGTCGAGCCTATCGCGAGCGCTCAGTCCTCGCTCGCGCCCGATTGCAGGCCCGTCTCGATCAGGCTCATCACGCTGGGATCGGCCAGGGTCGTCACATCGCCCATGCTGCGGTTCTCGGCGACATCTCGCAGCAGGCGTCGCATGATCTTGCCCGAGCGCGTCTTCGGGAGTTCGGGCACCACCATGATCTGGCGAGGCTTCGCGATGGGGCCGATCTCCTTGGCGACGTGGTTGCGCAGTTCCGCGATGAGCGCAGTCCCGTCGGCTCCCTGCTCGACGCCGCCGCGCAGGATCACGAAGGCGACGATGCCTTGGCCCGTCGTGTCGTCAGCGGCGCCCACGACGGCTGCCTCTGCCACCGAGGGATGCGAGACCAGGGCCGACTCGACCTCCGTGGTCGAGATGCGGTGACCGGACACGTTCATGACGTCATCCACCCGACCGAGGAGCCAGATGGCGCCATCCTCGTCGAGCTTCGCCCCGTCGCCGGCGAAGTAGTACTGCGGCCAACGCGACCAGTACGTGTCGACGTATCGCTCGTTGTCACCCCAGATGCCGCGCAGCATGGACGGCCACGGCTCGGTGAGGACGAGGTAGCCGCCGCCACCGAGACCGACGGGTGTGCCCTCGTCGTCGACGACCGCGGCGCCGATGCCGGGCAGTGGACGCATGGCCGAGCCGGGCTTGCACTCGGTCACGCCCGGCAGTGGCGAGATCATGATGGCACCGGTCTCCGTCTGCCACCACGTGTCGACGATGGGGCACCGATTGCCGCCGATGACCTCGCGGTACCACATCCACGCCTCGGGATTGATCGGCTCGCCGACGCTGCCGAGCAGTCGCAGTGACGACAGGTCGTGCGACGCGGGGAATTCGGTGCCCCACTTCATGAACGTGCGGATCGCGGTGGGCGCCGTATAGAAGAGCGTGACGCCGTACTTCGCGACGATCTCCCAGAAGCGTCCCTTGTGCGGGGTGTCGGGAGTGCCCTCGTAGATGACCTGAGTGACGCGGTTGGACAGCGGTCCGTAGACGATGTAGCTGTGACCGGTCACCCAGCCGATGTCGGCCGTGCACCAGTAGATGTCGGTGTCCGGCTTGAGGTCGAACACCATCTGGTGCGTGAACGAGGCCTGAGTGAGGTATCCGCCGCTGGTGTGCAGGATGCCCTTGGGCTTCCCGGTCGTGCCCGACGTGTAGAGGATGAAGAGCGGGTGCTCGCTGTCGAATGCCTCGGGCTCGTGCGCCGCTGACTGGCGCGGCACGATGTCGTGCCACCAGACGTCGCGCCCCTCCTGCATCTGGACATCGGAGCCCGTGCGGCGAACGACCAGGACGTGCTCGACCGACGGGGTCTGCGCGACGGCTTCGTCGACGGCGGGCTTGAGTGCCATGGCCGTGCCACGGCGGTTCTGGCCATCGGCGGTAATGACGAGCTTGGCCTGCGCATCGTCGATGCGCGAGCGAAGTGCCTCCGAGGAGAAGCCGGCGAAGACGACGGAGTGCGGAGCGCCGATGCGAGCGCACGCCAGCATCGCGACGACGGCCTCGGGAATCATCGGCATGTAGATCGCGACACGGTCGCCCGCCTGTACGCCGAGTTCGGTCAGGGCGTTGGCCGCCTGGCAGACCTCACGCTGCAGTTCGGCGTACGTCACGTCCCGGGTGTCGCCGGGCTCGCCCTCGAAGTGCAGGGCGACCTGGTCCCCATGGCCGGCCTCGACATGGCGATCGACGCAGTTGTAGGCCACGTTGAGCTTGCCGCCGACGAACCAGCGGGCGAACGGTGCCTGGCTCCAGTCGAGCACCTCGGTCCACGGCTCCGCCCAATCCAGGCGCTCGGCCTGCTCCGACCAGAAGCCGAGCCGGTCGGCCGCCGCCGCGTCGTACATCGCGGCATCGGCGTTGGCCTGGGCTGCGAAGGCGGGGTCGGGCGGGAAGGACCGCTCCTCGTGCAGCAGGTTCTCCAGCGCCTGGTCCTCGGCCACGTGGTCCTCCTCGATCGCGTGTGATGTCGCCCACGGTAGTCGGGCCGGTGGGGGGCCGGGGAGGCTTCCCGCGCGTCACAGGGAGCGATCTGACCACCTCATGCGTCAGGATGGTCAGGTCGGTCCCGACCGATAGCCCTGGAGGTATCACGGTGCGTCCCCGCGTGCTCGTCCCCCTGCTCCTGGCCCTGGCAGCCGCCATGGGACTGGTCATGGGCGCGGTGCTGCCCGGGAGCCCGTCCACGCCGGCGGCGGACTCGGCCACGCCCGCCCCGAGCGAGCCCTCGGGGGAGGCTGACCCTGCGGCTTCGAGCGCCGAGCCCATCCCCGATGGGTCGACCGCATCCGCGGAGGTCGGCGAGGTCATGGGAGAAGGTGGCGGCGTCTCGGCGGTCAACCTCCCGCAGCCGGACTTCCCGGTGAAGAAGCTCGCTCCCGGAGAGAAGCCCCCGCAGTTCGTCACGATCTCCTTCGACGGGTCCTGCAGCCTGGACATCATGAGGCACTACCTCGACACCGCAGCGCAGGTGGACGCCTTCTTCACGTTCTTCGTCTCGGGGCTGTGCCTGCTCCCGGAGGACCAGAGGTTCCTCTACCAGACCCCCGGGCGCGAGGCCGGTTCGAGCGCCATCGGCTTCGCCGACGACCCGCAGGAGGTCGTCGGCCGTATCGCCAACTACAAGGAGGCCTACGAGCGAGGCCACGAGATCGGCACGCACTTCCTCGGTCACTGGTGCGAGCCCAACGACGGTGCCGTCAACTCCTGGGGTCCGGCGGAGTGGCAGAGCGAGTTCGCCCAGGACATCGGGTTCATGGACAACTGGGCCGCCAATAACGGCATCACCGACCCGGTGCCGCTGCCCTTCAACCACAGCGTCATGCAGGGCGCCCGTACCCCGTGCCTCGAGGGCCAGCGCGACGTGATGTACCCGATCTTCGCCGAGAACGGCTTCACCTACGACGCTTCCAACCCCGGCATGCTGCAGTGGCCGGTCAAGAACGAGTACGGGCTCTGGGACTTCCCGTTGCAGACGATGAAGGTCGTCGGCTACGACCGCTCCAACCTGTCGATGGACTACAACTTCCTCTGTGCGCAGAACGACTGCCAGCAGCAGGCCGATCAGGCGACATGCGATCGCATCGAGCAATCGACGTACGACTCGCTCATGGCGGTGACGGACGCGCTCTACAATGGCAACCGTGCGCCGTTCTTCTTCGGCAACCACTTCAACACCTGGGTCTGCGGCGCCTACCAGAACGCCATCACCCGCTACGTCCTCGACGCCTCGGCCAAGTACCCCGACCTGCAGTTCGTCTCCAATGCGCAGCTCGTGGCGTGGCTCGAGGCCCAGGATCCGGCCGTCCTGCAGCAGCTGGTCGCCCAGGGGGTGCAGTCCTACTGAGCGATCCCCTCGCCAGTCTCGCCGGACTGCCGGGCGTCGACGAGGCCTGCGATGCCGCCCGGGCGGAGATCGATGGGCTGCTGTGGGATCGCGGGGTGCGTGCGCGCGCCGCCGAGGTCGCCGCAGCCTCAGCGCTCATCGGGGCACGGGATTCGGCGGCCCTGGAGGGAGCCGATCTCTCCCTCGACCTCGTGCGATCGGGAGTCGACGACTCACCGGTCGGCCGTGCTGTCGCCTCATCGCTGGCGATCTCCGGATCCGTGCCCGGTCAGGTGGATGCCTGGCTGCGCTCGCCGCTCCAGGTGCTCGCCCACCTGCATGTGATCGCAGCGCGCGGCTTCGAGCAGGACGACCACCTCGGGCGTCCGCGTGCTGGCGACGATGTCGTGGATCCCCTGCACGTCGGAGCCGTGCCGCCGGCCGACGAGGTCCCTGATCGGCTGGTGGGCCTGGCGGATGTGCTCACTGCGCCCACGCGCGCACCGGCGATCCTCGTCGCCGCGATCGTGCACGGCGAGCTCCTCGCCCTCAGGCCGTTCCGGTGGGGATCGGGACTCATCGCGCGTGCCAGCCTCCGACTCGTCCTTGCCAGCCGCGGTGTCGATCCCGACCTGCTCGCGTGCCCGGAGGCGGGGATGCTCTCCCTGGGCAGGCGTTCGTACGTCGAGGCCCTTCGCCGCTACGCATCAGGCGAAGCTGACGGAGTGACCGAGTGGATCCGGTGGAATGCCGCTGCGATCGGGTTCGGCGCGCAGGCCGCGCGGTCGTCCTAGCGACCTGCCCCCGCGGGCCTCAGGACATCGGTCGCGGGGCGACCTCGGCGAGGTCCACGCCGTCGTTGCGCGGCCGACTCGGGGCGGGGATCGCCGCACGCTCGGGGACCCTCAGGTCCAGCAGCCACGGGTAGGCGCGTCCGGCGACGACGGCGAAGGCGCGCACGCGGACAGCGGGTTCCTGCAGTCCCACCGCCTCGGCGGGGGATACCAGCCACCGCAGGCGCGAGGTCGCCGCACCATCCTCGATGGTGGCGTCCTGCTCACCGCGACCGCGGAAGCCCACGGAGTCCAGCGGCTGGAGGACGACCCGATCCGCGGGCGTGGTCACCCGCAGGCGCATCACGAGCGTGCGATCGCGGAAGAAGACATCGATGCGGGCCCCTCGCACCGAGATGGCAGGTTCTGACGCGGGGTCGGGGCACAGGGATGCGAGAGCCTCCCGCAGGGCCTCAGCGGATTCCGCCGCGAGCGGCACGTGAGTGCCTCCGGCGTCCATGAGAGGTCCTGCGAGCTCCGCGGTATCGAGGGCCCCGCAGTCGCCCGGAGTGATGACCACGTTGATCTGCGAGCTCTCGCCGGCGGGAACGACCACCCCGCTCACCCCGCTGGCGACGTACGCGCCGCTGTCGCCCGACGAGTCGACGAGGGTCGAGCGCTGGGGATCGGCGGTGATGTCCAGTCGCAGCAGGAGCGCGCCGGCGACCAGGCCCGCGGGCCAGCCGGGCGGGAGATCGTCACCGCTGATGGCGAAGGGCCCGACCGACTCCGCACTCACGATCTCCAGCCGGTCGGGGCGCTCGGACTGGGCCTGCCACCACTGCAGCCCACCGATCGTCACGGCGATGACGATCACGCTGGCGCCGATCGCTGCCAGCGTGCGCTGCGCGGTGCGCGGGAGTCGAGGTCCGCGCGGTCCGGCCGGTGCTGCGTCGAGGATGTCCATGCGCCCCGCCTACCGGATCGACGTCGTCAGCGGCGTCATCTCGGGGAGGTCGTCGGTGATCGCGGTCCCGACGATCCAGGGATAGGCGGTGCCGTCACGCACCACGAAGACCTGGGTGTAGGCGGTCGTGACGTCGTCGTTGTGCTCCGCGCGGGGGGACACGAGCCAGAGCAGGGGTATCCCGTCACCGGAGCGCCGGTCCGCCGCGCCCAGTCCGCGCAAGCCGGGGCCGTCGAGGGGCGTGAGCACGTACCGGTCCGCGTCGGCGGTGACGTCGACGACAAGCCCGATCGTCTCCAGGGGCGGCTCCCCGCCACGACGTGCGGCGGTGACGGTGAGCGCGGGCATCGTCCCGGCGTCGGCGCAGGCTTGCGCCAGGGCAGTGCGCAACTCGCCCTGCACGGGGTCGGCTGTGGGGACGGCCACCCCTTCCGAGGTCGCGAGGATCTCGACGCCGAAGGCGCGACGCCACCGGTAGCCGGCCTCGTCGAGATCGGTGCCTTCGCGTGCGAGAGCGCAGTCGACGGGCGCGATCGTGACATCGATCTCGGCGTACGCCCCGGCGGCGATGGTGGTGGGGGCTTGTTCTTGCACGTAGACGATCGCGTCCGTGGGCGACGTGGCCACCTGCGTGTCCTGACCCGGCGCACCGCCTACGCGCAGTCGCACGGTGATGCCCGGAAGCGTGGCCCCCGCCGGCGTCGCCAGGGCCCCGATCGGCGGCTCCGCCACGACGGTGACCGGCGTGCGGGCGAGAACAGCCGCCTCGACGATCTCGAGTCGGTCCGATGTCGGCGGACGACCGGTCCACCACGTGAGACCCGCGGCGAGTGCGGCGACCGCGAGGCCGCCGGCGATGACGATGGTGACGGACGCGCCAGCGATCCGGCCGCGCGGTTCACGATCGCGTCCGTGGTCGAGGATCTCGCCCACTGCCTCCATGCACGCAGGCTAGGCGGTGTCGTCGGCTGGCGCCTTCCAGAGGATGAGCGCCTTGACGCCCAGGGCGACGCTGACAGCCACGACGACGCCGATGACGGTGAATCCCACTCGGTCCTCCGCGACTTTCATCCCGTCTCCGCCTTGCGCGTCGAGCAGGATGATCGCCGGTGTGAGCGCGGCAACGAACTCCCAGTAGGGGCGCTTCAGGGCGAAGCGAAGGGTGAACGCCGTGAAGAGCAGCAGGCCTCCGACGAGGAAGGAGTACGGCGTGCCGAGCCCCAGCAGGATCAGGGCGAGTGCGACCGCACCTCCGGCCAGGGTTCCACCGAGTCGCTGGAGGGACTTCGTCACTGTGTCGTGCGGGGTCGGCTGCATGACCATGATGAGGGTGAGCAGCAGCCACGCGCCCTGATGGAACTTCGCGTGCGTGAGGACAACCCATGCTGCTGTGCCGAGCACGAGTGCCATCACCAGCGCGTAGGCCACGCTCGCGCGAGCGCTGTAGGTCTGGCGGTCCGGGACCCCGGCCGGGCGTCCGAAGAGGATCCGAGCCACCAGGGTCAGCCAGAGCCCGCCGAGGGCCAGCGCGGCGCCGGCGATGAGATTGCTCGTCAGCTCCGATGCATCCGGTAGTCGTGGGGGTGCGACGAGCACGAAGCCGATGAAGACGGGGATCATGAGCACCGGGCTGTGCAGGCCCCGGCGAGCGGTCAGGGCGCACCCGCCGGTGAGCAGGCCGAAGAACACGGCGCCCAGGATCGGATAGGCGCCGACCCACGCGGCGATGGCGCCGGCGATTCCGGCAGTGAAGCTGACGGTGACCGCCAGGCGCAGGTCGTAGAAGATGGCCGCCATGGCGATCGCGCCGCCGTAGATGAACAGCGACGCCAGGTCGGATTGCCCGCTGATGATCAGCAATGTGGGGGGTGCGAGGAGCGCGATGGTGAGCATCCCGATGAGGAGGATGCGCTGACCGCGCGATGCCTTGGCCATCATGCGATCCGCCGATGCCGGGCGTACCACGCGAGCCCCAGAGCCACGGCGCTGAACGCCGCCGCGGCCGCGCCGGCGGCGACCGCCTGCCGCTTCTCGAGGGGGAAGCGGCTTCGCATCGACACCGGCCGGGCGAAGTCCAGGACCGGCCAGGCGCGCTCGGTCGCGATCCGACGCAGTTCCGCGTCGGGGTTCACGGCGTGGGGGTGGCCGACAGCGTCGAGCATCGGCAGGTCGGTGATCGAGTCGGTGTAGGCGTAGGAATCACCGAGGTCGTAGTCGCGCTCGGCGGCGAGATCGCGGATCGCCTGGGCCTTGCCCTCGCCGTACGCATAGAACAGGATCTCGCCGGTGTACCTGCCGTCCTCGACGACGAGCTGGGTCCCGACGGCGATATCGGCACCGAGTCGTGCACCGATGGGCTCGACCACCTCGGTCCCTGATGATGAGATGATGACGATGTCGCGGCCGGCCGCTCGGTGCTCCTCGATGAGCGCCACCGCCTCGTCGTAGATCGCGGGATCGATGATCTGGTCGATGGTCTCCGCGACGATCTCGCGCACCTTCGCAACGTCCCATCCGGTGACAAGGTCGGACATGTAGTGGCGCATCGTCTCCATCTGGTCGTGGTCCGCTCCCGAGGCGAGGAAGATGAACTGGGCGTAGGCGCTGCGGATCACGTCGCTGCGTCCGATCAGACCCCCGCGGTAGAACGGCCTGGCGAAGGCCAGGGCGCTGGACTTGGCCAGGATCGTCTTGTCGAGGTCGAAGAATGCCGCGGACCGGCTCACGCGGGCACGCTACCGCGCGACGGCGCCTCGGCGCCGTCCACAGGGCCGAACGGCGCCCGTTGTCCACAGGCGTCCGACGCTCCTGGCATCCGTGCTTCGGCACGGTGACCCTCACCGCATGACCGACCACCCGCGTCCCCTGCTGATCACCGAGGATCCGCTCCTTCTCGACGACGTGATCCGACTCGCCACCGCTGCCGGAGTGGAGGTGAGCGTGTCGTCTGAGCCCGCCGCGTCCGCGTGGTCCGTGGCTCCGTTGATCTTCGTCGGCGACGATGCGCTGGCGACTGCCGCAGCCCGAGCCCTGCCGCGTCGGGACTCGGTGATCGTCCTGCGGCGCACGTCGACCGTGCCCGCGGATGCGACACCCGCCGACACCTGGCGCGGTGCCGTCGCGCTCGGTGCCGAGCACGTCGCCGAACTGCCCGAGGGCAGCCGGTGGGTCGTGGACCGCATGGCGCAGGTCGCCGACGACGCAGCCCGCGGTGGGCCGGTGATCTCGTGCGTGTCCGCCGCCGGCGGCGGTGGCGCCTCCACGATCGCGGCACTGCTCGCCCGTGAGGCGAAGGGCCTGCTGGTGGACCTCGACCCCTTCGGTGCGGCCGTGCCGGTGGAGGGGGGCGTGCGCTGGCCGGACCTCGCCGAGACGCGCGGTCGCATCCCGCCGGCGTCGCTGCGCGATGCGTTGCCGAGCGCACAGGGCGCCCACGTCCTCACCGGCACGCCGGGAGAGAGGTTCCAGATCCCCGTCCACGCGCTGTCGCCCGTGCTCGAGGCGGGCGCCCGGGGATTCCCGTGCACGATCGTCGACACGCCGCGCGGGGACGGCGATGCGAGTCGAGTCGCGTGGTCGCGGAGCGACGTGGTGATCGTGGTCGCGGGCCCGCATCCTTCGACTGCCGCTCGTGTGCCCGCTGTCGTGGACGCGATCCGGGAGGTGTGCACCGAGGTGGCCATCGTCCCGCGCACTGCGCCGCGCGACACCGGGACCTGGTGCCTGGCGGAGGCACACGAATGGCAGTTGCGACTGCTGCCGCCGATGCGCCACGACCGCACGCTTGCCCAGGGAGAGCATGTCTACCTCTGCCCCCGCTCGACGGCGCGTCGCGATGCGCGTCACCTCCTGTCTGCCATCGCCCCCGGCGTGGTCCCGTGACCGGCCCCCTGCTCGATCGCGTCCGTCGCCGGCTCGTGGACGAGGGCCTGACGAGCCTGCCCGACCCTGCTCGGGTCGCCGCCGCCGTGCGCGAGGAGGGCGTCCTGCTCGGCGATGAATCCCTTCTCGACCTCGTCGCGTCGCTGCGCGACGAGCTCGGCGGGCTCGGTCCGCTCCAATCGCTCGTCATGGATCCCGACGTGACCGACGTGCTGGTCAACGGGCCCGACGACGTGTGGATCGACCGGGGCCGCGGACTGGAGCCAGCGCCGATCCGATTGGGGGATCGCCACTGCGTCACGCGCCTCGCACAGCGCCTCGCGTCCCTGGCCGGCCGGCGACTGGACGAGGCCGCCCCCTTCGTGGATGCGCGCCTGGCTGACGGCACACGAGTGCACGCGGTGATTCCGCCGGTCGCGCGCGACGGTGCCCTGATCTCCCTGCGCATCCCGCACCATCGGGGATTCGATCTCGACGATCTCGTGGCGCGCGATGCCGTCGATGCCCAGGGCGCCGCCTGGCTGCGAGCCGTGGTCGATGCCCGCCTGGCCTTCCTCATCACGGGCGGTACGGGATCGGGCAAGACCACTCTCCTGTCGACCATGCTCGAGCTCGTCGATCCGAGTCATCGGATCCTGATCGTCGAGGACTCGGCGGAGCTTCGCCCGCGTCATCCGCACGTCGTGCGCCTGGAAGCGCGGCCGGCCAATCTCGAGGGAGCGGGGCTGGTGACGTTGCGCGACCTCGTGCGCCAGGCGCTGCGCATGCGACCCGATCGCCTTGTCGTCGGAGAGGTGCGCGGTGCCGAGGTCGTCGAGTTGCTGTCGGCGATGAACACCGGCCACGAGGGCGGCTGCGGCACCGTGCACGCCAACTCGCCGGCCGACGTACCCGCCCGGCTCGAAGCCCTGGGCCTCATGGCCGGACTCCCCCGCGATGCCGTTCATGCGCTCGTCGCATCCGGGATCCATGCCGTCATCCACCTCGACCGCGCACCCCGCCGAGTCAGCGAGATCCACATCGTCAGGTCCACGGGAGGCTTCGCCACGACGGTGCCGGCGCTCGAGCGCCGAGGCGATCGACTCGTGCCGGGCGCAGCCGCCGAGACCCTCGTGTCCTTGATGCGCTCAGCGGGGGTGGAGGCTCCCGGATGACGGTGGTGCTCGCGATGGGGGTCGCCGCAGTGGGAGCGTGGCTTGCCGTCCGACCGCCGACGCGCCCCTACCCGCTGCTGACCGTGGCGGGTTCAGTCGGCCGACATCTGCGCCGGCGGATGATGACGCGCCGTCGCCAGCACGAGCAGCGGGCAGCCACTCGCGACGCCCTCGCCGAGATCGCTGCCGACGTACGGGTGGGCCAGCCGCCGCTGCGTGCCCTCGAGCGCTCCCTGAGCGAGCGCGGCATCGCACCTCGGACGGTCGCCGCTGTTCGCCTAGGAGGTGATGTCGTCGCTTCCCTGCGCGCGGACGCGGACGACTCGAGGCAGCCGCTGCTCGCGGGCGTGGGCGCCTGCTGGAGCGTCGCCGAATCCCACGGAGCCGGACTCGCGGATGCACTCGATCGACTGGTCGCCGCCGAGCGCCGCGCCGAGGAGGTACGTCGCCAGCTGCAGGCCCATCTTGCCGCCCCGCGCGCCACCGCCCGGATGCTCGCACTCCTGCCGGCACTGGGCCTGGTGCTCGGTCTCGCGGTGGGTGGCGACCCCCTCGGCTGGCTCCTGGGCACGCCCTTCGGCTGGGGATGCCTGGGGCTGGGACTGGTGCTCATCGGCGTCGGCCTGGCCTGGGCTCAGCGCATCGCGAGTCGCACGGAGCGTCTGCTGTGACCGTCATCGCCGCGTGCCTCGTCGGTTTCGCGACGTGGCTCATCATGCGCCCGCCCGTGTCGCGGGCACGCAACCGAGCATCCACGTCGGGTCCCCCGCGAGCGGGAGGCGGCCGAGTCAGGCCGGTGCCCATCGCGTGCGTCGCTCTCGGCATCGTCGTCGCGGTCGCCGTCGGCGGAGCCGCGGGCATCGTTGCGGGCGCCGCCATCGCCGTCATCGGTCCGCGTCTCCTCGCGCGCATGGAGACCCGGGGCCAGCGTCAGCGGCGCGAACTGCTCGAGCGACAGGCCCCGATGGCGGCTGACCTGCTGGCCGCATGCCTGGCATCGGGTGCGACCGCGCGTGACTCGGCGCGAGCGGTGGCGCGAGCGGTGGGCGATCCGATCCGCGGTCCGCTCGACCGGCTCACCGGCGCACTCGATCTGGGCGCCGACCCCGCGAATGCCTGGCGTGCACTTGCTGTCGCGCCCTGCCTGCAGCCGATCGCACGCGCCGGAGCTCGGTCCGCCCAGTCGGGGGCGCCGCTCGCCGCGCTGCTCGCGGCGGCCGCCGACGAGCAGCGCGATGTCGCGCGATCGCGCGCGGAGGCTGCTGCCCGGGCGTCGGGGGTGCGCTCCGTCGCGCCGCTGGTGGCGTGCTTCCTTCCGGCGTTCATTCTCATCGGCATCGTTCCGGTGGTGGCGAGCCTCGCCCTGCCGCTGCTGCAGTAGGCGGCTGATCACCGATAGCGCGAACGCACGCGCGCGATGACCGGCACCGCGACCGCCGAGACGACCAGGACGCCGGCCCCCACCGCGAGAGCGATCACGGACAGGCTGCCGACACGATCCACGGGCTCGAGAGCATCCGCGACCGGTGACGGCGTGATGGCCTCGTCGACGGCCGGACTGGCGGGAGAGCTCGATGCCGACGGCGGTTCGGCCGATGCTGACGAGAGTGCCGACGAGAATGCCGACGAGGATGCTGCCGGGTCAGGGTCGGGAGCGGAGACCGGCACGAGCAGGAGGCGGTCGTCGCCCTCGCTGGCGATGATCAGGGCAGCGCCATCGGTCGTCCAGGTCATGGCCTCTCCTTGCACCTGCTCGGGAAGCGGCATGCGCTCGATGAGATCACCGGGCGGCAGACCGGAGTAGATCCGCACCTCCGAGTAGTCGCGGACGGCGTAACCGCCGCCCGGTCGCATGGCCGCGTCGGTGACGAGCGCCTCCTCGACTCCGACCGCACGGCCGCGTGAGACGCCGTCTGACCGGAGAGGCGCGGGCAGCTGCCAGATCGTGCCGCCGATGAGTCCTTTGCCGATGAGCCACAGTCGATCGCCATCCGCGAGGAGCGCCTCGGCGTCCTCGGGGGCATCCAGGCGCACGCGATGCGTCGTTGCCCGGACCTCGGCATCGACCAGATCTGCCGGCTCGGGGATCTCATGGATCTCGATGGAGCGACGCCCGGCAGTGTTGTCGCCGATATCCCCCCACCAGATGACCGGTGCGCCGGTGGCCCCCGTCCCGACGGCGATCGCCTCCGGATCCCGCGCGGAGATGCCCCGCACCGTGATCGTGGCCCGGATCTCGCATGTGGCGGAGTCGAGCGCGTAGAGCACCGGGCCGCCGCCGGAGTCGTTGTGCGCCCAGACGATTCCCTCGTGCAGGGTCGAGGCTGCGAGGCCGCTGATCTCCGGGAGCGTGTTGCCGTCGAATCGACACAGTTCCCGGGCGTCGGCGATGACCGGACTCGATGGGATGACCACGAGGGCTATCGCTGCCGCTAACGCGAGGCGCCCCTTCACCGGACAAGCGTACGTGTGCGCTCGTCCCCAGCCGCCGCGATGTCCGCCTGTCCACAGGCGGACGACGATCCCTGTCGCGATGCGGACCGGCGTCGCACGGTGACCGGGCGACCCATCGGCTCGCACGCACCGGCCGTCCTGCCGGAGTCATCAGGAGGCACCATGTCCGCAATCACACGTCACCGGAGCATCCATCGCGTTGTCGCGCGCATCCGTCGCGAGGACGCCGGGATGACGACCGTCGAGTACGCCGTCGGCACGGTCGCCGCGGCAGGCTTCGGCGGCCTGCTCATCCGGCTGCTCATGTCCGAGGAAGCCCGCAACCTCGTGTGGGGCCTGCTCACCCGCGCCGTGACGTCCCTCTTCGGATAGTCGCCATGCACCAGCAGACGCCCCGGATCATCAGGCAAGGCGCCGACCGGGGGAGTGTCGTCGTCGAAGCCGCGCTGGTCCTCCCGGCACTGCTGGCCGTCACCGTGCTCCTCGTCTGGGTGGTGTCGCTCGGGGCGTCGTATGTGCGCCTGCTCGACATCGCCCAGACGGGGGCGCGCCAGGCTGCGCGCGGTGCCGTGACCGTCGACTCTCCACCCGGCGTCGACCTCGTCATCGTCGATCACGATGGACTCGTCCGCGCGAGCGCGAGCGAGCACGTCACTCCACCGCTGATCGGCTTCGCGGGATGGGGCATGACGATGACCGCCGAGGCTCACGCCGCTCCGGAGTGGGGCATCGTCGACCCGAGCGCACCGTGAAGGGCTCCGCGACATGACGCGACCGAATCCATCCGACGACGCGGGGGTCGCCACGGTCTTCGGCGCCATGCTCGCCGTGGTGCTTCTCGCCGCAGGGCTGGTGCTCGGTGCGCTGACATCGGTCTACGTCGGCCACCAGCGCGCGTCTGTCGCGGCCGACCTGGCGGCGCTGGGCGGTGCGACGGGCGGATGCTCCACGGCCGAACGAGTCGCGGTCGCGCAGGGAGCGATCAGCGTGTCCTGCCATCGGGAGGGTCCGGACGCCATCGTCACGGTGGCGCTGCCGGCCCCGGCCATGCTCGAGCGCATCGCGCGCTGGACGGGCCACGAGGCGCCCGTCATCGTCGCGACGGCTCGGGCGGGGGCATCGCAGCCGTAGCTCCCGGTCGCTCGGCGAGCAGCGCATCGAGGAGGAGCACTGCACCGCGCTTGTCCAAAGGCTCGTTGCCATTGCCGCACTTCGGCGACTGGACGCAGGACGGACACCCTGCATCGCAGGGGCACGCGGCGACGAGATCGCGCGTCGCCTGCCACCAGCGCTCGGCGAGCTCGTAGCCGCGCTCGGCGAATCCCGCGCCGCCGGGATGCCCGTCGTAGACCACGACCGTGCATCGCTGCGTATCCGGGTGCACCTCGGTGGACACACCTCCGATATCCCACCGATCGCACGTGGCGATGAGCGGCATGAGGCCGATGGCCGCATGCTCGGCCGCGTGCGCGGCGCCGGCGATGTCCACGCCCGCGTGTGCGAGCTGGCTGACGACGGCGTCGCTCACCGTCCACCAGGTGCCGCGCGTGCGCAGTGTGCGCTCGGGCATGTCGAGAGGCTCGCGGCCGAGCAACTCCCCGCTCCCGAGGCGGCGGCGCACGTAGCCCACGACCTGAGACGTCACCTCGACCTCTCCGAGCGCAACGTCTGCCGAGCCCCAGGCGACGGACTCATCGATGGAGAGGATGCGGTAGTCCGCGATCTCCTCCGCGGTCGTCGTGTGATCGGCCTCCTCCACGCGCAGGAGCGCGACAGCATCGTCGAGGTCCAGTGCGGTGACGATGTGGCCGACCCCCTGGTGCAGGTAGACCGCCCCGGGATGCACGGTCGCCGGTGCCCGGGCCGCCTCGACCGTGCCGAGCAGTCGGCCCGTGCCCTCCTCCACCAGCCGCACCGGCGGCGCGGCATCCCCGCGCAGGTCTATCCGCGCGGCGGCGGAGTCCTTCTGCGTCCAGTAGTAGCCGGTACGGCGGTGCCGGAGCAGACCGCTCGCGGCCAGTTCGGCGAGACGCGCGGGGGCCGTCGGACCGAACCACGCGATCGCGTCGTCATCCGTGAGGGGCTGCTCCGCGGCCGCCGCCATGAGGTGCGGTGCGAGCACATGCGGGTTCGCGGGGTCGAGCACGACCGACTCGACCGGCTGATCGAAGACGACGCCGGGATGGCCTAGGACGTAGCGGTCGAGGGGGTCCTCGCGCACGACGAGCACGGCGAGCGCCGGGTCGTCGCCGCGGCCGGCGCGACCCCACTGCTGCCACAGGGACGCGCGCGTGCCGGGCCAACCGGCGACGATGACCGCATCGAGGCCGCTGATGTCGATGCCGAGCTCGAGCGCATTCGTCGTGGCGACACCGACGAGGCGACCTTCGCGCAGGTCGGACTCCAGCGCGCGACGCTCCTCCGCGAGATAGCCCCCGCGGTACGCCGCCACCGAGTCGACGAGTGTGTCGTCGACCTCGGCGAGCGAATCCCGTGCGCGCTGTGCGACGACCTCCGCGCCGCGGCGCGACCGGACGAACGCGAGCGTCCGCTGCCCCTCGCACGCGAGGTCGGCGAGCATGTCGGCCGTCTCGGCGAGAGTGGATCGGCGCGGTGCGGGCTGGTCAGGATCGTGATGCGCGACGCCCACTGACTCGGGCGGCTCCCACAGCACCGCCGTCACCGCCGAGTGCGACGACTCGTCTGCCTCCACGGCCGTCACCGGGGCGCCGATGAGCCGTGCTGCCGCATGGGCGGGAGCGGCCATCGTGGCCGACGCGCAGATCACGGTGGGCTCGCTGCCGTGCAGCGCTGCCAGGCGGCGTAGCCGTCGGAGCACCATCGCGACATGGGAGCCGAAGACTCCGCGGTAGTGGTGGGCCTCGTCGACGAGGATGTAGTCCAGGTGCCGGAGCACGCGTGTCCACGCGCTCGCCCGCGGCAGAAGCGACCGATGGACCAGATCGGGATTGGTCAGGATGAAGTTGGCGTGTGCGCGCACCCATGCGCGCTCGTCGGCGGGGGTGTCCCCGTCGTATGCCGCGGCCCGCACTCCGGGGATCGCGAGGCTCTCCAGCGACGCCAGCTGATCATGCGCGAGGGCCTTGGTCGGGGACAGGTAGAGCACGCAGGCGCGGTCATCGGTCAGGATCGCCGTGAGGCTCGGCAGCCACATGGCCAGCGACTTGCCCGATGACGTGCCGGTGGCGACGACGGTGTGCTCGCCGCGCATCGCGGCCTCGGCGGCCTCGCCCTGGTGCGCCCAGGGCGCGCCGATACCCCGCTCGGCCAGCTGGTCGATGACGATCCCGGGGATGCCGGCGGGCCAGTCGCTGCGCCGACCCGGTCGTGGCGGGATCCGGTGGACCACCCGTCGACCGCCCGGCCGGGAGCCGAGGAAGCCGATGGGATCGTCGGCGGGCTTGGTCACGCGGTCATCACATCACCCGTCCCCGACGCACGCCGGGCGACCGGCGCCGTCGTGGCTTCGGCAGGGGTCAGCGGTCCCCCTGAGGCCCGCATGCGTAAGATTCCGCGAAGTTTCGGCCCGTTACACGGGCCGTTCCTGATACCCGGGGGGTCCCACCGCCCGGGCGCGTCCACCAGGGAGTCACATGACCACCGCTGCCGCTGCGATCGACGTGACCGGCACCAACTTCATCACGGTCGTCGTCGTCGCCGTCATCGCCGTACTCGCCCTCCTCGTCGCCTTCGTGCTCGTGCGCGAAGTCCTCTCGGCCAGCGAGGGCACGTCCCGCATGAAGGAGATCGCCGCGGCGGTCCAGGAGGGCGCGGCCGCGTACCTCAATCGCCAGTTCAAGACGCTGGCGATCTTCGCGGTCATCGTGTTCTTCGTCCTGTTCCTGCTGCCGGCGGAGACGATGAACGAGCGCATCGGCCGCTCGATCTTCTTCCTCGTGGGTGCGGTCTTCTCGGCGATCACCGGCTACATGGGCATGTGGCTCGCCGTGCGCGGCAACGTCCGCGTCGCGGCTGCGGCCAATGACTCGGGTGAGCAGAAGGCCATGCGGATCGCCTTCCGCACCGGTGGCGTGGCGGGCATGTTCACCGTCGGCCTCGGCCTGCTCGGCGCCGCGATCGTCGTCCTGGTCTACAAGGGCGAGGCACCCAAGGTCCTCG
>JALQSY010000019.1 GCA_023264215.1 Candidatus Nanopelagicales bacterium | reverse complement strand
CGAATGATCGTGAGGTGGGTCCGGCGCACGTCGTCGTCGCTCATGGCCGTGACTACGCCGACGTGCCGCCGCTCAAGGGCATCTACGCCGGCGGCACGAGCGAGGCCCTCGGCGTCGTGGTCGAGATCACCCAGCAGGCGACCTAGACGCGCTTGCCCAGGGCATCCGTGAGTCGCAGGAGCGCGGGACTCCGGTCCCCCTTGGGCACGACCGCGCGGATGATGCACAGTTCGTCCGCGGCCATGGCTGCGGAGAGGGCGGCATCGAGCTCGCCCTCGGTCGTCGCGAGCCAACCCTGCCCGGTCCCGAACACGCCGGGCAGCATCTCCGCCTTCAGCGCGGGAATGTCGTTGAAGGAGCCGTCCTTCATGGGTCGCTGGGTGCCGTAGCCGTTGTTGTCGAGGACGATGATGACCGGATGCACCCCGTGGAACGCAGCAGCCCCAGCCTCCAGGCCGGTCATCGCGAAGGCGCCATCGCCGACCAGCACGACGGGGCGAAGCTCCGGCGCGGCGATCCCTGCTCCTAGCGCGCCGGGCACGGCGTATCCCATCGTGGCGTAGTACGCGCTGGCCAGGCACCAGTGGGGAGCGGCGAGGTCGACGGAGGCGAAGAGGCACTCACCGGGATCCACGAGTAGACCGTGGCGCTCGTCGATGTGCGCATCGACGGCGGCGATGACCCGCGCCACGCTCAACGGCGCCGCTGTGTCGGGATCGAAGCCCGGGCGCGGGTGCAGGGCCTGCGACCTCTGCTCGCCCTCGCCGCTGGCGGCCGCGGCAAGGGCCGGCAGGAAGGCCCACAGCGGCACGTCCTTGTACGTCCGAAGCCCGATGGTCACCTCGGTGTCCTGGGCATCGATGTGGCGATGGGGATCGAGATGGGCCGTGAACGCGCCCATCGTCAGGTCGGTGTTGAGGACGCCGAAGCTGACCACGGTGCTGGCGGTCTCGACACGGTCCACGACCTCGGCATCGGAGACCGCCCCCATGTAGACCCCCAGGGACAGCGGGTGCCGCTCGGGGAACAGGCCCTTGGCCAGCGAACTCGTGGCGACCGGCACCTGAAGTCGCGTGGCGGCGTCGATGAGCGCACTGCCGAGCCCTCGACGCCAGACCATCGCGCCCGCGTGCACGACCGGGCTCGTCGAATCCCTGAGGCATTCCATGGCATCCGCTACGGCTGCCTGAAGTCGATCGTCATCGACCGGTGGCATATGCGATCGCAGATGCTCGTGGCGCGGTGGTGCGATCGGCACCTCGACCAGGTCACGGGGAATCTCGAGGTAGCCCGGGCGCTGATGCGAGAGGACTTCGGCGATGACCCTGTCGATCTCGTCAGCAGCCGTGGCGGCATTGTCGATCACCGCCTGGGCGCAGGTGAGCTCCTCGAAGACCACGAGCTGGGAGTCGAAGTTGCGGATCTTGTGGTGGAGGAGGACATCGCCGACGCGCTCCTTGAGCCCGGGAGCCCCCGAGATCACCAGGAGCGGGACCTGCTCGGCCCAGGCCCCGGCGACGGCGTTGGCGATCTTCAGTCCCCCGACGCCATAGGTAACCGCGACGACGCCCAGGCCGCGCAGGCGCGCGTAGGCGTCCGCGGCGAAGGCTGCGCCCTGCTCATCGGCGGTGACCAGGATGGGGAAGCCGACCTCCTCCATGTCGGCGAAGAGCCTCAGCGCGTAGTCGCCGACGATGCCGAAACCGCGATCGACGTCGCGCTGCCGCAATCGGGCCGCGAGATGGGAGGCGATCGTGAGTTCGGTCATCCGGGCAGGGTAGTGGTCAGGCTTCGAGCTCAGGATGGACGTCCCCCGGCGGCTCATCGCGCCGCGCGCCCGCGACCCACCCGACAAGTCGAAGGCCATAGCCCACCGAAGGACCGATGAGCAGCGCGAACAGCACCGTTCCGATGCCTACGGTGCCGCCGAGCAGCCAGCCGATCCCGAGAACGACGACCTCGATGGTCAGCCTCACGGGGGTCACGGCGATGCTGGTGCGCTCGTGGATGCCGGTCATGAGCCCATCTCGCGGCCCAGGACCCAGATTGGTCGTGAGGTACAGCCCGCTTCCGATGCCGACGAGGGCGATGCCGCAGATCACCTGCGCCAGGCGCCATCCGGTGGACTCCGGCGTCGGCAGCACTCCGATCATGACCTGCAACGCGAGGGCGATCACCACGGCATTGGCGATCGTGCCCAGTCCGGGGCGCTCGCGCAGCGGGATCCACAGCAGGAGGACGACCACGCTGGTGAGGAAGGTGGCCAGGCCGATGGCCATCCCGGTCCGGACCGAGATCCCCTGGGCGAAGACGGTCCACGGCGCGTTGCCCAGCGCCGCATCGACCAGCATCGCCTCTCCGGTGCCGAAGAGCCACAGCCCCAGGATGAGTACGACGAACGTGCGAGGCTCGGTCCGCCAACGCGATCCCTCGCTGCGCCAGCGGGTCACCGGAATCGATCGGGACGGGACGACTCGACGCCATACCTCGCCCACGGTCACGTGGGCGGACACTACCTCGCCGCGGCGGTGCTATTCGATGATGGCCCGCCGAGGGCCGATGCTCCACGCGAGGTAGTTCCAGGCCCAGTCGGCGAGCACGCTGACGCGGTTGCGCCCGCCGGCGAGGTACGCGACATGCAGCCCGAGCCACGCCAGCCACGCGGGGGTGCCGTGCAGTCGCAGGCCCTGGGGCGTCTCGGCAACGGCGCGACGACGACCGATCGTCGCCATCTGACCCTTGTCGAAGTACTTGAACGGCTGCATGAGCTTGCCCGTGGCGAGCGCGACGATATTGCGCGCGGCATGCCGCCCCATCTGCATCGCCACCGGCGCGACCATGGGCAGGGCCGCGCCTCCGTCGGGGACATAGGCAGCGGTGTCGCCGACGACCCACACGTCGGGCACGCCGGGGAGTCGGAGGAACTCATCGACGATCAGCCGGCGCGAGGGTCCGGTCGCCCCCAGCTCGCCCCATCTCTCGGGCGCGGCGACCCCCGCGGCCCACACCACGGTGCCCGCCGGCAGGATCTCGCCGTTCTTGAGATGGACGTCGCGCTCGTACATCCGATCGACCGCCGTATCCAGTCGCACCGTGACGCCGAGCTGCTCGAGCTCCTCCTTGGCGTGGGCGCTGGAGTCCTCGGTGAAGGAGGGCAGCAGTCGCGGACCCGCCTCGACCAGGGTGACCGACGCCTTGTCCGCGATCTCGGGGTACTCCCGCACCAGGCTCGACTGGAGCTCGGCGACAGCGCCGCTGACCTCGACGCCCGTCGGTCCACCGCCGACGACGACGACGCGCAATGCCTCGCGCGGCAGACGTCCTTCCTGGACGTCCTCGTAGGTGTTGAGCAGCCTGGACTTGATGTGCCGGGCCTCGGCGATGGACTTCATCTGCAGGGCATGCTCCTCGACCCCGGGGATGCCGAACGTCGTGCCGACGCTGCCCGTCGCCAGGACGAGCTGGTCGTAGGAGATCTCCTGGCCGTCGTACAGCCGGACCTTGTGCGCCTGGGGGTCGATGCGAACGACGTCACCGCGGATGAACGTCACTCCCGGGATCGCGGAGCGCACGGGGTAGGCGATGTCGTCCTCGGGCAGGGCCCCGGTGGCCACCTGATAGAGCAGCGGGCTGAAGAGCTGGTACGGGTGGCGGTCGACGAGCACGACCTCGATCTGCGGCGAGCGCTTGAGGATCTTGGCGGCATCGAGGCCTGCGAATCCGGCCCCGATGATGACCACCTTCATGCGACGCATGGGCAGATGGTGCCAGCAGTCGCGAAGTTGCGCCTATCCAGGGCAGACGGAGGTCACGCTGAGCGTGGCGGACTCACCGCCCGCGACGTCGGCGTAGAGGCGCGGGCACTCGGCCGCGACGACCTCGCTTTGCAGCGCCACCTCGCCGAGGATGGCCACGGCCTCGTCCACGCCGGCCGCGTCACGCACGGCCAGCAACTGCACCAGCACCTGGTCGTACGGCGAGAGGCTGGACCCGGAGGTCGGGGGGGCGGACAGCCGAGCGCGATCGGCATCGCTCAGCTCGGGAAGATCCACTCCGTGGCGGTGCGCCTGGGCCGCGACCACCTCGGAGACCGTGGGCAACTCCCCGACCGCGGCGCCATCATCGGTCGCCCACGCCCCCCAGGCGAGCAGGCCGACGACACCGGCCGTCACCGCGGCCAGGACGAGGACGACGACCCGGGTCACGCCACGAGCGTACGTCCGATGCCCGCTTCGACGCTCGCAGGAAGCCCGCGCCGTACAGTGCGCCCATGATCAAGGCGTCCCCCCAGGCCGACCCCGCCGCGGTGCCCGGCTCCGAGCGCCGCTGGTGGTCCCTCCTCGGCCTGTGCCTGGTCACGGCACTCGTCTGGGTCACGGCCAGCGACATCTCCATCGCACTGCCCACCATCGCCCGGGACCTCGGCGGCTCGATGGACACGCTCCAGTGGGCGGTCAACGGATACTTCCTCGCCGGTGCACTGATCATCGTGGGCGGGCGCGTCGGCGACATCTTCGGACGTCGGCTGCTCTTCACGATCGGCACCGGCTTCGTCCTGCTGGGCTCGGTGGTGGCCGCGCTCGCACCGTCGCCGATGGTTCTCATCCTCGGTCGTGTGCTCGAGGGCATCGGTGCCGCGGCCATCCTGCCCACCGCGCTCGCCATGATCGCCGTCCTGTTCACCGGCAAGCAGCGGGACACGGCGATCGCGGCGTGGATCGCGGTCTGCTGGGGCGCCCAGGCACTCGGCCCGCTCGTGGGTGGCGTCATCGTCGAGGGACTGCAGTGGAGATGGATCTTCTGGATCAATCTGCCGATCGGCATCGTGGCGCTGCTCATCACCTGGTGGGCCACACCGGAGACGAAGGACGCCGGGGCCACTCGCCGCATCGACGTACCGGGAGTCATCACCCTCGTGGGCGGCATCTTCCTGCTGTCGTGGGCCCTGGTGCAGTTCGACACCCTCTCGACCTTTGCCTTCGCCGGCATGATGCTCGGCTCCGTCGCGCTCTTCGTGCTCTTCGTCCTGATCGAGCGCAAGGTCGCCAGTCCGGTGATCGTGCTGTCCATCTTCCGCAAGCGCCGGTTCGACGGTGCCGTCCTGGCCAACCTCATCGCGAACTTCGTCTTCGGCGGCGTCGTGTTCTTCATGTCGCTCTACCTGCAGGTTGTCGAGGGCTTCGATCCCCTCACGGCGGGACTGCTGCTGCTGCCGGCAACGATCCCGATCCTGCTCATCAATCCCCTGGGCACCTGGATAGGTCGTCGCTTCGGGCCAGCCTGGCCGACCGCCGTCGGCATGGCCTGCCTGGCGGTCGCAGCCTTCCTGCTGCTCGACCTCAGCGGCGACTACTCGCAGTTGATCGCCCCCTTCATCCTCATCGGCATCGGCATCGGCCTGCAGATCACGCCATGCGCGGCCACGGCCGTCGAGGATCCCGGCGACGCGGGTGAGGGAGTCGTATCGGGGGTCTTCAAGGCCTCGTCCATGATCGGTGGATCACTCGGCGTCGCGGTGGGCACGGCAGTCTTCCAGACCGACGCGCGAGACCAGATCATCGAGCGCATCAGCGGGGCCACGTCCGATACGGTCGACAAGATCCTGAGTGTCCTCACCGGTGGCCTTCAGCTCGACGACGTCGCCTCCCTGATTACCGGTGATGCCAGAGCCGTTATCAGGGACGTCTTCGATGCTGCGGTCGGTGTCGCCATGTGGCCGACGATCGCCGTGTCGCTGATCGGCGCCGTGGTGGCTATCGTGCTCCTACGCGGCAAGGCGCCCGTGGGTGGCGGGGGCCACGAGGACGGAGGGGAACGGACATGAGCATCGCCGTAGGAGACCGCATCCCGGACGCGACCCTGCGCGTCGTCACGGACGCCGGAGCAGATCCGGTCTCCAGCGCCGAGCTGCTGGGGTCGGGTCGCGTGGTGCTCTTCGCCGTCCCCGGCGCCTTCACGCCGACCTGCTCCCAGGTGCACCTGCCCTCCTACGTCGACACCGCAGCCGAACTCGCCGCCGCCGGCGTCGACCGGATCGTCTGCCTCGCGGTCAACGACCCCTTCGTGCTCGCCGCCTGGGGCGCGTCGCAGGGGGTGGGTCCGCAGATCACCCTCGCCTCCGACGGCAACGCCGAATTCACCACGGCGATCGGCATGGAGGTCGACGCCTCGCGCGCGGGGATGGGAACCCGGTCCAAGCGCTACGCCATGGTGATCGAGGACGGGACGGTCACGACGTTCCTCCCTGAGGAGGATGGCTTCTCGGCGATCGTGAGCAACGGACAGTGCGTCGTGGACGCACTCACGTCATAGCGCGGGCAGGCAGGCCGGGTAGTCCCCGGTGTAGGCGATCGTCAGCGAACGCGTCGCGCGCGTCAGGGCGACATAGAGGTCCGTTCCCCGGCGCGCCGACTCCAGCTCGATGAGATCGGGCTCGACGACGACCACGTCGTCGAACTCCAGGCCCTTGGCCTGGGCGACCGAGAGGACGGAGACGACCTCGTCGAGGCGTTCATCCCCCCGGCCCACCACCCCCACGGGCAGGCCGCTGCGGAGGAGTTCGTCGAGCTGATCGACCAGTGAGGGTGCGGTGATGACACCCACCCGCCCGACATCGCCTCCCTCGGCTGCAGCGGCCACGACCGTGACCAGGTCGTCGAGCGCATCCAGCCGGGTCAGCGCCGGCGGCTGCCCGTCGCGGATCGACTCGACCGGCGCGGGCTCGCGGCCGCACGATCGCAGGACCTCGCGCGCAAGATCCATGAAGGGCCGGGGCGTGCGGTAGTTCACCGTGAGGCGCTCGACTCTCCAACGCCTGTCCGTCCGATGGCGGGACTTCGTGATGTCGTGCAATGCCGATGCCCAATCCTCTGCCCCGGCAGCGGATGCGGTCTGGTCCAGGTCCCCCACGACCGTCATGGACAGGGAGGGGCAGCGGCGCGCGAGGAGTCGCCACATCATCGGCGACAGCTCCTGTGCCTCATCGACGACCACATGCCCGTAGACCCACTCGCGATCCTCGGAGGCTCGCTCGGCGACGGAGACGCTCTCGCGGGGTCCTGCATACCGGTCGAGGAGCTGATCGGCGGACACTCCCCGGGTTCCGGTCATCTCCAGCACGGACTCCGCGTACTCCTGCTCGGCCCTGCGCTCGGCCTGAGCCCGGGCCTGCGCCTGCCGCTCGGCCTCATCCTCGACGCCGAGGAGTTCTGCGGCCTCATCGAGCAGCGGTACGTCGGCGACGGTCCACGCGGCGCCGCGAGGGCGGGCGAGCAGCGCCCGGTCGTCATCCGACATCCCCGGCGCCGCCGCCGATAGGCGCTGCGGATCAGCGAAGAGGTCCGCGATCAACTGCTCGGGCGACACGGGCATCCACGCGAGGTTGACCTCACGCCTGACATCGCGTGAGTCGCGCAGGTCCTCGATGAGCACCTCACGATGTCCCTCGATATCGATGTTGCGTGCGTCGGCGAGCGCTCGGGCAAGCGCCTCGAGGACGGTGAGCACGAACGTCCGCCTTGCCTGGTTGTGCGGCCTGCGCGATGCGCGTGCCCGGTCGCGCGCCGCGGACACCATGTCCGGGGTGAGCGTGATCGCCGTGCCCGCGACATCGAGGGTGCGCGGCCCATCGGGGATGCGCTGACGTGCCCGCACGGCCCGATGGATGACCTCGGCCATCCGGGCGCGGCCCTTGACTGCCGCGATGGCCGCCGGCTCCCAGGCGGTGGCATCCACGCCGGGATAGAGCTGGCCCGGTGTCGCGAGGACGGCCGCTGTCTCACCGAGCGCGGGGAGCACCTGTCCGATGTAGTGCAGGAAGATCCGATTGGGGCCCACGATGAGGACGCCGCTGCGCCCGAGCCGCTCTCGGTGGGTGTAGAGCAGGTAGGCCGCCCGGTGCAGTGCGACGACGGTCTTGCCGCAGCCAGGGGCTCCCTCGACGACCAGGATTCCGTCGAGCGGCGATCGCACGATGGCGTCCTGCTCGGCCTGCATGGTGGCGACGATGTCGTGCATGCGGCCGGTACGGCGTGCCGCGAGCGCTGCCATGAGCACGCCGCCGCCTTGGACATCCTCAGCCTGCACTCCGGCGTCGCCTTCGGCGAGCGCCTCGAGATCGAGCACATCGTCCTCGAGCGACGTCACCTCGCGACCCGATGTGACGATGTGGCGACGCCGAATCACACCGCGCGGGTCCGCGGACGTGGCCTGGTAGAAGGGCTCGGCCGCGGGGGCGCGCCAGTCCGTGAGCAGCGGCCGCTGATCGTCATCCGCAAGGCCGAGTCGGCCGATGTACCGCGATTGCCCATCGGCGAGATCGAGTCGGCCGAAGCACAGCCGGGTCTCGGCGGCCTCGAGCGACTGCAGCCGCTCCGTGTAGAGCTTGACGAAGGCGTCCTGCTCCGTGAGGGCCGCCGGCGTCCCGGCGGTCTGGTCGTGCTGTGCTCGCCGCAGGTCCTCACGCGTGCGCCGGCGCACCTCGTCGAGGCGCCCATAGAGGGAGTCGACCACCGCCCGCTCGGTGGCGAGCTCGCGCTCTCGGCTGGTCCCCACTGCATGCCTCCCGAATATGGGGAGGGTCGATCATGCCGCATCGGCGGCTCGGCGCACTCCGGGGGGCTCAGGCCAGGGAGAAGCTGCGCTTGGTCCAGTCGGCCCAATCGATGTTCCACATCGCACCGGGGCCTTCGAACCAGTCGAGATCGACGCCGGTGCCGGTGGTGATCACCGGGTCGCCTTCGAAGGCATTGTCGTAGAACCAGATGGCGTCCTCCATCGACATGTTGGTGCAGCCGTGGGACGTCGAGGCGACGCCGAGGTTGTACAGATTCCACGGAGCGGCGTGGAGGTACTCACCGCTCGGCGTGATGCGCAGGGCGTAGGGCACATTCACGTCGTAGGGCTCGCGCGGGCCGGGATTGACCATGCGCTTCATCGCGTAGCGCTCGAGGATCGTCTTGACACCCGACGCGGTCTCCCAGGTCGGCTTGCCGAGCGAGACGGGGACCTTGCGAATCGTCACGCCATCGCGCTTGACCTTGCCGACCAGCTTGTCCGCGGGGATGGTGAAGACGAGTTCGCGGCCCACGCGGAATTTGACCTGGGGGTCGTAGGTCGCGAGCTTGTTCTTCTTCCAGTCGAAGTCGACCTTCACATCGGTGTAGGCGGGCCAGAACTCCTTGGGCCGGAAGGCCATGGTGGTCTCGTTGGGCCAGCTCCACGCTGCGGTGCCGAAGGGCTTGCTCGCGATCACCGTGGCGGCCTCCTCGAGGAGCGCCTTCTGCTCATCGGGCACCGGGTACGCGAACTCGATGCGGATGACGGTGCCGACTCCGTAGAGGTCCTTGACCCGTGTCGGGTAGACCGTCGTGATGGTGGCCGGATCCTTCTTCCACTTCAGGACGTTGATGTCCGGGGAGTAGGTGCGAGCAGGCTCGGCGGCGAGCGCCGGCCCGGAGAAGACGATCGGTGGCGCGACCGCGTCGACCTCGTCGGCGATGACATCCTCATCGGTCGGAGATGGCGTGACGATCGATGCAACCGCCGTCGATCCGGTCCACGGGGATGACAGGCCGAAGGCGACGCCACCGACGATGGCGACGGCCGCGAGTGCCGCAATGCCGGCGATGACGCCCGCGAGGCGCCACGCTGCTCCGCCGCGCCCCGAATCCGGGCGGGCATGCTTGCCGGCCATGCCCCCATGGTGCCAAACGCAGGCAAGTATGGGGCGCATGGGGCGCGTGTGGCGCGCAGCCGTTATCCGCCCGTGATCTTTCGCCGGCGGCGAAGCACCTGTCAGACTCCCCTCGTGGAGGGCAGCGGACGCGCCGGGGGCGGTGAGCCCATCGGCGACGTGGACGCCCAGATCCTGGGGCTTCTCGCCTCCGACGGGCGCATGTCCTACGCCGACCTCGCCCGCGAGACCGGACTGTCCACCTCCGCCGTCCACCAGCGGGTGCGGCGCCTCGAGCAGCGCGGGGTCATCCGCGGCTACCGAGCCCTGGTCGATCATCGTGCGGTCGGCCTGCCCATGACCGCCCTCATCGACCTGACTCCCCTCGATCCGTCAGCGCCCGACGACATCCCGCAGCGCGTCGAGGAGTTCGGCGAGATCGAGTCGTGCTGGTCGGTGGCTGGAGACGCTTCCTATGTCGTCAAGGTGCGCGTCGCCGAGCCCGGCGACCTGGAGGACCTTCTTGCGCGAATCAGATCGGCCGCCGGCGTGTCGACCAGGACGACGATCGTGCTGTCGACTCCGTTCGAGGAGAGGCCGCCGAAACTGTGACCTAGCCGGCCATCTCACGCGCGATCGCGGCAGCGAACGCATCCACATCCTCGGCCGTCGTATCCCACGAGCACATCCAGCGCACCTCGCCCGTGTGGTCATCCCACGTGTAGAAGCGATAATCGCGCTGCAAGCGCTCCGTCACAGTCGGCGGCAGGATCGCGAAGACGGCGTTGGCGTCGACGCGGCGCTGCACCTCCACTCCCGGGATGCCGCGCACGGCGTCCTCGAGGCGACGTGCCATGGCGTTGGCGTGGCTGGCGTTGCGCAACCAGAGGTCATCGGTGAGCAGCGCGGACAATTGGGCGCTGACGAAGCGCATCTTGCTCGCCAGTTGCATCGCGGACTTGCGCAGGAAGGGCACGGCGTGGGCAAGGTCGGGATTGAGCACGATGACCGCCTCGGCTCCCATCGCACCGTTCTTCGTGCCCCCGAAGGACACCGCGTCGACGCCCACGTCAGTGGTGATCTCTCGCAGTGACACGCCCAGGCTGGCCGCCGCGTTGGCGATGCGGGCCCCGTCGAGGTGGAGTCGGAGCCCCAGGGCGCGGACATGATCGGCGAGTCGGCCGAGCTGATCCACGGTGTACGCCGTACCGAGTTCGGACGACTGCGTGATCGTGACGACTGCCTGCTGCGAGCGATGGACATCGCCGGTGCGCACCGCGTGCACATCGACAGACTCCGGAGTCAGCAGGCCGTCTGAGGTGGGGACGGTCCACAGCTTGAGGCCCGCGACCTTCTCGGGAGCACCGCCTTCGTCGACGTTGACGTGCGCGCTCTCCGCGCAGATCACGGCCTCCCAGGGACGGCACATGGCCTGGAGGGCCACGACATTCGCTCCGGTGCCGTTGAAGACCGGGAAGACCTGGGCCTGCGGACCGAAGTGCTCGCGCACGAGATCTGCGAGGTGCGCGGTCGCATCGTCGTCGCCATAGGCGACGGCATGGCCGCCATTGGCTCGTGCGATCGCCTCGAGGACCTCCGGATGGATCCCGGCGTAGTTGTCGCTGGCGAAGCCCCGCCAGGGTCCGGACATGTCATGCCTCCGTGAGGTCGCGGCGTGCGCCATTGGGCGCATCGCCCTCGACGATCCCATGGATTGCCGACGCGAGGTCAGCGGTATCGGTGTAGCCGGCGAACGGCTGATCGGGTTGAGCCGCGCGCATGGCGGCATCGACGAGCGCCTTGACTGCAACGATGACCGCGCGCGCTGCTGAGTCCTTGAAGGAGTTCGCCAGGCCCCCGACCCACGTCTCGGCGGCCGCCTTGGCCGTGGCGTAGGCGACGTTGCCCGCGGTCGGCTTGGATGCCGAGGTGCTCGACACGATGATGTAGCAGCCACCAGAGGCGATGAGTGCTTCCCTGAAGGCGACGGTCGTCGTGCGCACGGTGACGAAGACCCCGGGAGCGATCGAATCCCACGCGTCGAGTGCACCGAGATCGACGGACTTCGAGCCCTGCCAGCCGCCGACGAGGTGCACGACCGCGTCGATGCGACCGTGTCGAGCGAGCACGTCGTCGCGGAAGCGCATCACATCGTCGATGTCGAGGAGGTCGACCACGGCGGCCTCCCCCGAGACCGGTGCGGCGGCTGCGCGCGCAAGGTCCTCGCGCCGGTCCACCACGATCACATCGTGGTCGGCGCCGAGAGCCAGAGCGACCGCACGGCCGCCCATGCCGGCGCCCAGGACGATCGCCACCGGCCGGCTCATGCCGCGATCCCGGTGATGCCTCGTGCGGACTCGATCGCCGGTGCCAGCGACTTGCGCAGCGACTCGTAGAACACGTTGAGCGGGAACTCATCCGGCAGCACCGCATCGACAGCCTCGCGCGGCTCCATGGGCAGTGCCTGGGCACCACGCGCCCAGGTCGATTGCGGATGGGGCGGCACCAGCGAGCTGACGAAGTCGTACGCGGCGAGCCAGTGCCCGAGGCGCGAACGATCGATGCCCTCGCGATAGAGCGTCTCGACCTCGTCGCACAGGGCATCCATGCTGGCCTGGACAGCCGACCAGTCGATCACCAGGGTGTTGTCGGTCCAGCGGATGACCCCTGATCGGTGGAGCCACGCGAAGATGATCTGACCAGCAAGCCCGTCGTAGTTGCGCACCCGGTCGCCCGTCGTGGGGAAGCGGAACAGCCGATCGAAGAGGATGGCCAGGCGCACGTAGGGGGCGAGGACGACCCCTCGCTCCTCCAGATGTCGCGTCTCCCGGAAGGTCGCGAGGTCGCAACGCAACTCCTCGAGGCCGTACATCCAGTACGGCATGCGCTGCTTGATCATGAAGGGATCGAAGGGCAGATCGCCGTGGCTGTGCGTCCGGTCATGCACCAGATCCCACAGCACGAAGGTCTCCTGGGCAAGCCGCTGGTCAGCGAGCAGCATCTCGGCCTCGGGGGGCAGTGCCACCTGGAGCCGCTCCGCTGCGGCACGAGAGACGTGACGGAATCGCGCCGCCTCCCGATCGCAGAAGATGCCGCCCCAGCTGAACTTCACGACCTCGCGCGTGGCAACCGTCTCGGGGAAGAGCACCGC
This sequence comes from Candidatus Nanopelagicales bacterium, assembly GCA_023264215.1. Next base: position 5,603 of record JALQSY010000019.1, on the reverse strand, counting down.
CGAGTGAGTGTCGTATCCGGAGGTGAAGTCGACGAACTCGATGGGGATGAAGGCCGCGTTGTCGTAATCCGTGGCCTCGAGCTCGGCAATCCAGTCGGGCCACACTGTGCGGATGACGACCGCCTCGACGTTGCGATCGGGGTTGCCGTTCTGCGTGTACATCGGGAAGACGACGAGGTGCTCGACGCCGTCGCGACGATGCTGGTCGGGGTGGAACGCCTGCAGTGAGTCGAGGAAGTCGGGTACGCCCAGGCCCGAATCACGCCATGAGCGGAAGTCGTTCGCGCAGGCCGTCAGGTAGTCGGCCTGATGCGGGACCAGCGGAGCGAGCTGCTGGAGGGCAACGATGATGCGCTCGACGCAGTCACCGGCGGCGTCGACCTGCTCGGGGACGGACCCATCCGGCTGCTGCAGCGGACGAAGCGCCTCCACGGCCTCCACGAGGTCCCGCCACGCCGCGTGCGAGGTGATGTCACTGCGCGGTCCCGTCTGGCCTTCGCGGGAGCGGCGCGCACCGGCCCAGGTGATGAGCTGACGCCAGAGGCGCCGGTGGTCCAGGTCGTCGATGGAGTCGTCCCCCACGAAGTCGGAGTCGGCCACGACGAGGACACGACCGTCACCCGCGTCGACGCCCACGATCACCGGTGCCTGCGCCGGCATCGCGCGATCGGACGTGCGGGCGAAGATGTACGCCGGATCCGGGGCTGTCAGCACACCGGCGCGGTAGGCGCACGCCTCACCCACACCGGCGAAGACATCCGCGCCAAGGGCAGACGATGATTCGAGCAATACCCATGTCGACACGTCATTGAAACGATTCACCGGGTCCTGCACGGTGCACGTGAGGATATCCACGCCGTAGCGACCGGCAATGCCAGCGAGATTGTTGCCGTACTTCGCCTGCTCCGTCTCGGCGAGGATGACCAGGCCACCGCCTGCTCGGACGAAGCTGTCGATCGCAGCGATCTCGCTATCGGAGTAGATCGGGGATCCCTCTCCGGTCGTCGCCTCCCATTCATCGGTCGAGCAGTGGGGCAGGACGAGGACGTCCGTCCCCTGCAGGGTCGCCCCGTCGATGGGCCCGTCCACGTGGGCGGCCACCGCGAAGCCGGCCCGGCGCAGTTCGTGGGCAGCCTCGGCGTAGGAGGCATCGCCAGGGTTGGCCGGGCTCATGCGGGCGGCGACCTCCGCGCGAGTCGTCCATGCCTGGCGGTGGCTCTCGTCGATGAGGACGCGGGCGAGCGGGCGCATGGCTCCTCCGGGCGATGATCAGGATGAATCGGGCCTTCATGGTAGCCCACACAGGAAAAACCGCATCCATATCCATTGTTGGCGGGATATCTTCCCGTCCGTCCCGGCGCGACCCCTGGCTCGCTAGCGTCGGGCGGGTGCGGAATTGGTCGGACACGGTGGATCTCGGTGGGCGCGTCGTCCGGCCTGCTTCGGTGGAGGAGATCGCCCGGCTGGTCCGCGACGAGCCCCGCGTACTGGCCCTGGGGAGCGCGCATTCGTTCAGCCCCATCGCCGTCACGCCGGGCCTGCACATCGACACCACCGGGCTTGCACCCGATCTGGTGATCGACGGGCAGACGGCGAGCGTCAGCGCAGGGACGACGTACGCCCAGCTCGGCCGCGACTTGCACGCGCAAGGCCTCGCGCTCGCGGCCATGGCCTCGCTTCCGCACATCACCGTCGGCGGCGCGATCGCGACCGGCACGCACGGCTCCGGCGATGCGATCGGGACGCTCTCCAGCGCCGTCACCGGCCTGCAGATCGTCACCGCCGACGGCGACGTGCGCTGGGTCCGCCGCGGAGTCGACGAGGAGTTCCCCGCCTGCGTCGTCGCCATCGGAGCCCTGGGCATCGTCACGCGCGTCGAGCTGCGGGTGGAGCCGACGTACGACGTCGCCCAGACGGTCTTCGCCGGTCTGGATCTCGACGTCGTCGAGGAGCGCTTCGACGACGTCTTCGGGTCCGCGACCTCGGTCAGCGTGTTCACTCGCTGGCGTCCGGAGCCCGACGCCCAGCTCTGGCTCAAGCGCCGCCTGGATCGCGAGGGGCCGTGGGCGGACACCCCGGTGTTCGGCGTCGAACCCCGGGAGGAGCCCCTGCACCCGCTGGAGCAGCTCGATCCCGTGCACTGCAATCCGCAGCTCGGCGAGCCGGGCCCGTGGCATGAGCGCCTGCCGCACTTCCGCGCGGAGTTCACCCCGAGTGCCGGTGATGAGATCCAGGCCGAGTACCTGCTTCCGCGATCGTGCGCAGTCGATGCGATCCGCGCGCTGCGCACGCTGCACTCGCGCATCACGCCGCTCCTGCACGTGACCGAGATCCGCACCATGCGCGGCGATGACCTATGGCTCAGCCCGGCGTACGGCGTGGACACCGTCGGCATCCACTTCACCTGGCATCGCGACGATCGGATCTACCAGGTCCTGCCTGCGATCGAGGAGATCCTGCTGCCCCTGGGCGCTCGCCCGCACTGGGGCAAGGTGAGCACCGCCTCGCCCGAGCAACTGCGGGATGCCTATCCCGCACTGACGGATTTCCTTCACCTGCGTGCGCAATGGGACCCCCGAGGTCGCTTTTGTGGCCCATTCGTCACTCACCTCATGGGCGCGGCGAGATGAATCAGCAGCACGTCTCTGCCTAGCATTCGGCCATGACCAAGACCATGCGTTTTTCTGCCGCGGCCGCAGTTGCCGCGGGTGCCCTTGTCCTTGCCGCCTGCGGTGGCTCCTCTGATTCCGGCGGCTCGAGCGAGTCGCCCATCGGCGGAGGTTCCGCGGACTGCACCGAGCAGGTGATGGAGACCAACGCCGAGGAGTCGGCCAAGGCCGCGGGCGTCGAACTCGTCGACACCAAGAGCTACGAGTGCGCGGACGGCTGGGCGATCGTCTTCGCCATCACCAAGTCCAATGACATCGAGCAGACGACCGCGTTCGTCTACCAGGCGGAGGGCCCCATCTGGGCCCAGAAGCAGCTCGACGCCCTCTGCGGCGGCAATGCCGATGGCGCGCCGCAGTCGATCATCGATCAGGCCTGCGCACTGCGCTAGCCGCAATCAATCACGGATCCATCGCGATGCCGTGGCCACTCGACCTCGGGGTCAGTGGCCACGGCATCGCCGTTTCGAGTTCCAGAGCCAACGAGAGCAATCTGCGCTCATTGCCGCGGGGAGCAGCGACCTGCACCCCGATGGGCAGGCCCGCGCTCGAGAGTGCGAGGGGAAGGGAGATCGCCGGAGCACCGGTGATGTTCTGCAGCGCGGTGAACGAGGCGAAGCGCAGGATACGGACGAGTTGCTCGCGCGGAGCCACGTCTGGCCCCAGGTAGCCGATCGGCGGCGCCGGATGCCCCACGACCGGGGAGACCACGGCATCCACCGACTCGTAGAAGGCCTCCGGGCCACTCGCGAGGCGGCGCAATCGTCGCAGTGACGCCGGGACGCGCTCCGCCTGCTCGACGAACATCGCGGCAAGCGCCTTGGTCAACGCCTCCGTCCGTGCTCCCTCAAACCCGGCGCCGAAGACCCGTCCCCCCGCGCGCTGCATCAGGAAGGACAGCATCGCCCAGTAGCGAAGGAAGTCGCGGCCGAACTGCTCGTCGACCGGAGGCGTCACCTCCTCCACCTCGTGGCCCAGCGCGGCGAGTGCCTCCCCGGTGCGCCGCACGGCACCGGTGGTCTCAGGATCCACCGGGATATCCGTGAGCCCGCTCGTGATCAGCCCGACGCGAAGTCGCTGGCGCTCCGGACGGACGACCATGCCGACGGGCTCCAGGCCAGGAGCGGCGTACCTGCGCTCCGACTCTGCGAAGAAGTACGCCGTGTCTCGCACGGATCGCGTGAGCACGCCCTGATTGACGATGTGGACCGGCAACTTGGCCAGGTCCTCCCGATCGGGGAAGCGTCCCCGGGTCGGCTTGAGGCCGACGAGGCCGCACACAGCAGCAGGGATGCGGATCGAACCGCCCCCGTCGTTGGCGTGGGCAATCGGCAGGGCACCCGATGCGACCAGCGCAGCACTTCCGCCGCTCGATCCCCCAGCGGAATGACCCTCATTCCAGGGGTTGCGCGTCGCCCCGTACGTACTCGACTCAGTCGAGGCGGTGAGCCCGAACTCCGGGAGGGTCGTCTTGACCAGGGGTGCGAAGCCGAGGGAGCGGAAATGCGCAACGAACGGCATGTCAGTCTGCGCCGGGGTTGGCGCAGTGGCCGCCGACCCGTGACGCGTGGGGTAGCCGGCGAGGTCCTGGTTGTCCTTGATTGCGGTCGGGATCCCCGCGAAGGGGCCATCGGCCGCCGGGACATCGACCGCGGTGACGACGGCATTCAGGTGCGGATTGATCGCGTCGATGCGGGCCTGCGCGGCATCCGCGAGCTCCTCGGATGAGACCTCGCGCCGATGGAGGCGGTGAAGCAGCTCCATGACGTCGTCGGATCCAAGTGCGTCATCGGATTTCGCATCGATCATGCACCGATCCTCGCATCCGGATCGAATCCACGTGGCAGGACGACGGCCGGGACGGTGCATGCGCGCAGGAGTTTGTGGGTGAGGTCGCCGAGGAACACGCGGCTCAGCAAGCCGAGGCTGCTCGATGCAGCGACGAAGACGTCCGAGTCCCGCCAGTCGAATCTCGCCATGGCACGGCCGGCGGTGTCGCCCTGGACGACCTCCCCCGAGATCGGCAGGTGCGAGGCTTCGATGAAGCGCTGCTGCGCCTCGCGCTCGTGCTCGGCAAGAGCCTGCATGACAGCCCGCTCGGGATCCCGCCCGATCCGTGCACCGAGGATCCGCGTCATGCGGATGACGACGGTGAGGAGTTCGACAGGGACACCGGCGGGACTCGCGACATCGGCCGCGATGCGTACGGCGTACTCCGCCTCGGGTGTGTCCTGGAAGCCGACGACCAGCCGTTGGACAGCCTCGGGAGCGGTCTCGCGGTAGCCCTCGGGAGCGAGCGCTACCGCGGCCCCTCCCCCGTGCAGGAGCGCGTGGGCCACCGTGCCGAGCGAAAGGTGACCGTCAACCCCCTCGGAACCCGGGCCAATCACGACCATGACCGCGCCCACGTCGTCGGCGACGTCCCTGAGCCCGTGTCCTACCGACGTTCGAGGTATCGAGACGGAATCGACGTCCGTGATCGACCAGTCGCGCACGAGTACCGCACGCGCACTCTCCAATGTCATCTCAGCCCGCTCCGCGAGGAAGGCGGCCCATTCGGCGTCGACGTGACCCATGCTCGGGTAGTCGATCGTCGGAGGATGGACGTAGGCCAGGGTGATCCGGGCATCGAGCAGGCGAGCCATGACAGCACCTAGGGCCAGGGCGTCCTCGCCGGACTCGTCCGGAGCCACTCCCACGACGATGCGCATCGAATCCTCCGAGGTATGTCGCATTTGCCCGCTGGCACGCGCCGCTGGTGGCTAACGTACCCACCGTCCCGAAAAACGGGGGCAGAATGGAGGGAGCGTCCATGTCGCAGGGACTTTTCCGCCTCAAGCCCGTCCAGGATGCGGCCGGTCATCACGAACTGAAGCGCTCGATGGGGCGCTCAGCCCTGCTGTTCTTCAGCGTCGGATCGATCATCGGCAGCGGCAT
>JALQSY010000199.1 GCA_023264215.1 Candidatus Nanopelagicales bacterium | reverse complement strand
CCGCGCCTACGGACCGGAGCTCGAGGGCGACTTCAGCGTGGTCGAGGCCGGCATGGCACCCAAGAAGGTCAAGGATGCGGACTTCGTCGGCAAGGAGGCGCACCTGCGCCATCGCGAGTCCGCGCCCGTCGCCACGATGTGCCTGCTCACCGTCGACGACCACACGTCGTCGACCGGCGAGAAGCGCTACATGCTCGGCGGTGAGCCGATCCTCACCAAGGACGGCCAGCCCATCACCGACGCGCACGGCCGCCGCTCCTACGTCACGTCGGCGGGCTCGGGTCCGTCGGTCGGCAAGCACATCCTCATGACCTACCTGCCCCCGGAGTACTCCTCACCCGGCACGCACCTGGTCGTGGAGTACCTCGGCGAGCAGTACCCCGTCACGGTCGAGGGCTCCGGTGCGCTCTTCGACCCGAACAACGATCGGATCCTGTCGTGAACGTCGCCGTCTGCATCAAGCGCATCCCGCTGTCCCCCGGCAAGTGGACCCTCACCGCCGACGAGACCGCGATCGACACCAGCGGCAGCGCCATGGGCTGGACGCTGAGCCCGCACGAGGAGTGCGCGGTGGAGGCTGCGGTCCAGCTCGTCGACGGCGACGGGTCGGTGACCGCGTTCTCCCTCGGCACCGCCGATTCCGCGGAGCAGATCCGCGAGGTCATGGCGGTGGGGGTCGACCGCGGCGTGCTCCTCGAGACCGACGGAGCCGACTGGGACGGCCAGGCCACGGCCGCCGCCCTCGCCGCCGCGATCTCCGCCGATGAGACGGCCTTCGACGCCGTCATCGTCGGCACCGAGTCAGCTGACGCCTCGGGATACCAGGTCGGTGTGCGCATCGCTCACGCGCTCGGCTGGCCAATCGTCACCAACGTCAAGGGCCTCAGTGTCGAAGGCGGCGTCGCGCGCTGCGAGCGCGTCGTCGGCTCCGAGCGCGAGGTCTACGAGGTCACCCTGCCCGCGGTCATCGCGGTCAAGGACGGCGTCAACATCCCGCGCTACCCGTCGGTGCCCGGACGCATCAAGGCCCGCAAGAAGCCGCTCGACACGGTGACGCCCGAGTCACGCCAGGTACGCATGGAGAAGGTCAAGCTCGCCCTCCCGCCTCAGGAGACCAGCAGCGCCAAGGTCCTCGGGACCGGTGCCGATGCTGCTCCGCAGGTCGTGGAGGTCCTCAGGGAGATCGGAGTGCTCGCATGATCCTCGTCTACGTCGACCACGATCGAGGCGTCCTCGATGAGCTCTCGCTCCAGGCGGTCGCCGCGGCCCGCAGCCTGGACGCCGAGGTCCAGGCGATCATGGTGGGGGCCGACGCCGTCACCGCCGCCGCGCGACTCGGCGAATTCGGGGTCACCACGACCCACGTCGCCGTCGATCCGCGCATCGCCGACTACACCCCGGCGGCATCCGGCCGCGCCGTCGCGCAGATGGCACGCCATCTCTCGCCCGCTGCGGTGATGGCCGTCGGCTCGCCGCGCGGCAACGAGGTGCTCGCGCACGCGTCGGCGATCCTCGACGAGCCCTTCGCGGCCGACTGCACGGCCATCACCCTCGGCGGCGACGTCTCCACCGTGACCCGCAATCGCTGGGCCGGCAACGTGATCGAGGAGGCGCGCGTCCACGCGCCGATGCTCATCGCCTCCACGGCGCTGCACGCCTTCGCAGCCGATCCCGTGACCGGCTCCGGCCCTGCGGCGGTCGTGGAGTTCGCCCCCGAGCTCACCGACGCCGACCTCGCGGTGCGCATCGTCGACCGTGTCGGCGGCGGAGGTGGCGGTGGCGTCAGCCTCGCGGAGGCGAAGGTCGTCGTCTCCGGTGGCCGCGGTGTCGGCGAGGGTGGCTTCGGCCCGCTCGAGGAGCTCGCCGCGCTGCTGGGCGGCGCTGTCGGCTGCTCGCGCGTCGTCACGTCCGCGGGATGGCGTCCGCATGCCGAGCAGGTCGGCCAGACCGGCACCAAGGTGGCCCCGGACCTCTACATCGCCGTCGGTATCAGCGGTGCGACCCAGCACATCGCCGGGTGCAAGAATGCCAAGACCATGATCGCGATCAACACCGACCCCGACGCCACGATCATGTCGTTCGCCGACTACGCCGTCATCGGCGATGCCGCGACCGTCATGCCCGCGCTGGTCGAGGCCGTCCGCGCAGCGAAGGGATAGGCCGTGCCCACCGATATCGAGATCGCCCAGGCGACCACCATGGCGCCGATCGGAGAGGTCGCCGCCACGCTCGGCATCCCCGACTCCGCGCTCGAGCCCTACGGCCACTACAAGGCCAAGGTCTCCAACGCCTGGCTCGACTCGCTACCCAAGCGCGAAGGGTCGAAGCTGATCCTCGTCACGGCCATCAGTCCGACACCGGCCGGTGAGGGCAAGACGACGACGACCGTCGGCCTCGGTGACGGCCTGCGCCGCATCGGCAAGGACGCGATGATCTGCCTGCGCGAGCCCTCCCTCGGCCCGGTCTTCGGCATGAAGGGCGGCGCCGCGGGAGGTGGCTACGCCCAGGTCGTGCCCATGGAGGACATCAACCTCCACTTCACGGGTGACTTCAGTGCGATCGGCCTGGCCAACAACCTGCTCGCCGCCCTGATCGACAACCACGTCCACCACGGCAACGCGCTCGGCATCGACGTGCGTCGCGTCACGTGGAAGCGCGTCATGGACATGAACGATCGCGCCCTGCGCGACATCGTCGTCGGCCTCGGTGGCCCCGCCAACGGCTACCCGCGCGAGGACGGCTTCGACATCGTCGTCGCCTCGGAGGTGATGGCCGTGTTCTGCCTCGCCACGTCGCTGGAGGATCTCCAGCAGCGCCTGGGCAACATCATCGTGGCCTACACCCGTGACAAGGAGCCGATCCGCGCGCGCGATCTCAACGCCGACGGCGCCATGACGGTGCTGCTCAAGGATGCCTTCCAGCCCAACCTCGTGCAGACCCTCGAGCACACCCCCGCCTTCGTGCACGGCGGCCCCTTCGCCAACATCGCTCACGGCTGCAACACCGTGGTCGCGACGCAGGGCGCGATGAAGCTCGCCGACTACGTCGTCACCGAGGCCGGATTCGGCGCGGATCTGGGAGCCGAGAAGTTCATCGACATCAAGTGCCGCAAGTCCGGGCTGCGTCCCTCTGCGGCGGTTATCGTCGCCACGATCCGTGCCCTCAAGTACCACGGCGGTGCTGACCTGAAGACGATCACCGATGAGGATCTCGGCGCTCTGGAGAAGGGCATCGTCAACCTCAAGCGCCACATCGAGAATGTCCGCGATGTCTACGGCGTGCCGGTCATCGTGTCGATCAACAACTTCA
>JALQSY010000198.1:254-3328 GCA_023264215.1 Candidatus Nanopelagicales bacterium | reverse complement strand
CGGGGCGGCCGGTGTCCGATGACGTGGTCGGCCTCCTGGCGATCCTCCCCATGGCGTCCCTCGTCGTCGACGGCGAGGGCAACGTCCTGCGCACGACGCCGCGCGCGGAGGGCCTCGGGCTGGTCCGCAGGGACGCCCTCGCGGTCGCGGACGTGCACGAACTCATCAGGGCATGCGCCGAACGCGGAGCGCCCCAGGAGCGCGAGATCCGCGTGCGCCGTCCCCCGCTCGGGCGGGGCATGCTCGACCTCAAGGCCACCGTCGCTCCGCTGTCGACGGGGACCTACGTCGTCCTGGTCGAAGACCTCGCCGAGGAGCGACGTGTCGATGCGGTACGCCGGGACTTCGTCGCGAACGTGAGCCATGAGCTCAAGACGCCCGTGGGCGCACTGGCTCTGCTCGCGGAGGCCATCTTGAGTTCGGCGGAGGACACGGAGAGCGTGCAGCGCTTCGCCGAGCGCATGATCGTGGAGTCGTCCCGCCTGTCCTCGTTGATCAACGACATCATCGAGCTCTCCCGCCTCCAGGGCGACGACCCGCTCGCTCGCGCCGCGGTCTTCGAGATCGACCCGGTGATCGTGCAGGCGGTCGACGAGGTGCGTCCCTTCGCCGATGCCCGGGGGATCGAGATCGTCGTCATGGGCGCCCCGGGAGCGGAGATGGTCGGCGACCGGCAGCAGGTGCTCACCGCCCTGCGCAACCTCGTGAGCAATGCCGTCACCTACTCGCCCGACGAGACCCGCGTGGCGGTGGCCGCGCGCACCGACACGGGCATGGTGGAGATCGACGTCAAGGATCAGGGCATCGGCATCGCCTCGCATGACCTCGACCGGATCTTCGAGCGCTTCTATCGCGCGGATCCTGCGCGATCGCGGGCGACCGGGGGCACCGGCCTTGGCCTGTCGATCGTCAAGCACGTGTGCGAGAACCACGGCGGGGACGTCGGCGTATGGTCGGAGTTCGGCGTCGGATCGACGTTCACGCTCCGGCTCCCGCTCGCCCGCGTGGCCGATGATCCCGGCCTCGTGGCAGTCGTGAGTCCGGCGGTCGTCGCGGGCGCAGAGGAGGGAACATCGTGACCCGAGTGCTGGTGGTGGAGGACGAGGAGTCCTTCTCCGACGCGCTGTCGTTCATGCTCCGTCGCGAAGGGTACGAGGTGGGCGTCGCGTCCGACGGCGCCGCGGCCCTCGACGAGTTCGACCGTCACGGAGCCGACCTGGTCCTTCTCGATCTGATGCTCCCGGGCATCTCCGGCACGGAGGTGTGCCGCACGCTCCGGCAGCGCTCGGCGGTCCCGATCATCATGGTCACCGCCAAGGACGGCGAGGTCGACAAGGTCGTCGGGCTGGAGCTCGGAGCCGACGACTACGTCACCAAGCCCTTCTCGTCGCGGGAACTGGTGGCCAGGATCCGCGCGGTCCTGCGACGCCGAGGCGAGCCCGAGGACATGGCTCCGAGCATCCTGGAGGCCGGGCCCGTGCGCATCGATGTCGATCGCCATGTGGTGGCGGTCCGTGGCGAGACCGTCGCCATGCCGCTCAAGGAGTTCGACCTGCTGGAGCTGCTCGTCCGCAATGCCGGCCGCGTCCTAACGCGCGGGCAGATCATCGATCGGGTGTGGGGCTCGGACTACGTCGGAGACACCAAGACGCTGGACGTCCACGTCAAGCGCCTTCGCGCCAAGATCGAGGAGGATCCGCGCGAGCCGACGCTGATCCTCACGGTGAGAGGCCTGGGCTACAAGCTCGAAGCGGAGTAGGTCCGGGCTGATCGTCGAGCGATCTCAGGACGCGGGCACGTAGCCGGCGTAGTAGCCGACATCGGGCACGACGAGTGACGTGAACTCCGTGATCCCGTTGGTCGTGAAGGTGAGCGTCACCGGGGAGTAGGAGCCAGCGGGTGTCGCGATCGGGTCGAGCAGGAGGAAGTTCTCGGCCGGGGCACCCTCGGCGCCATAGCCGAAGGTGGCGAAGGTGCCCGGCTCGATCGTGACCGCTGCCGTCTCGATGGGCTGGCCGTCGATGGTCACGGCCGCGAGCGTGTCGGGTGCGTCGCCCTGATTGAAGACCGCCATGACGAGCGATGCGCGGCCAGCGTCATTGCGCACGATGGTGGCGTTCTCGACGCGGAGCGAGCCCACGATCTCCTGCGTGCCATTGCCGGAGTTCATCGAGTTCTGCATGGTCGTGCTCGCGTTGAAGCCCTGCCAGCATCCGGCCAGGAGCGGACTGACGGCGACAACCGTCACCGCGAGAGCGGCGTTGCGCACAAGGCGATTCCTGCGAGAGAGGCGATGGCGAAATGCGATCACGCATCTCAGCGTAGCGGGTGGATCATCGAGGTCTCGGGGTGGGACGCCTGATGCCCGTGATATCCTGAGCGACCTGGAAAGGGGTCTTTCTCTATGACGTTCAAGGTTGGCGACACCGTCGTCTACCCCCATCACGGGGCCGCCCTTATCGAAGCCGTTGAGATCCGGGTTATCAAGGGAGCGGAGAAGGAATATCTCGTCCTTCGCGTGGCCCAGGGAGACCTCACGGTGCGCGTTCCGGCCGACAATGTCGACCTCGTCGGCGTTCGCGATGTCGTCAACGCCGAGGGCCTTGACCGGGTCTTCGAGGTGCTCCGTCAGCCCTACACCGAGGAGCCGACCAACTGGTCGCGACGCTACAAGGCCAACCTCGAGAAGCTGGCCTCCGGAGACGTCATCAAGGTGGCGGAGGTCGTGCGCGACCTCTGGCGCCGCGAGCGCGAGCGCGGCCTGTCCGCCGGTGAGAAGCGCATGCTCGCCAAGGCTCGACAGATTCTTATCTCTGAGCTTGCCCTCGCCGAGAAGACCGACGAAGAGAAGGCTTCACAGACCCTCGACGAAGTTCTCGCCTCCTAGCAGGAACTCACTGCGGTGACCCTCTCGGTGATTGTGGTCGCCGCTGGAAGCGGCGAGAGGCTTGGTTCGACCAGGCCCAAGGCATTTGTTGACCTCGCTGGGTCGACTCTGCTCGAGCGAAGCCTCGAACCCATCGTGGCACTCGAGGCATTCACGCACTTGGTCGTGGTCGCGCCAGCAGGCTGGG
>JALQSY010000198.1:0-244 GCA_023264215.1 Candidatus Nanopelagicales bacterium | reverse complement strand
TTGAGCGAAGTCTCGAACCCATAGCGACCCTCAACACCCTGGCTCATGTTGTGGTGGTGGCACCCACCGGCTGGGTCGAACCCGCGCGTCAACTCAGCACAAAAATCTTGGGAAGCCACCCATCTCTCGACGTTGTTGAGGGTGGTGCGACGAGGACAGAGAGTGTTCGACGAGGCCTCGAGACCGTTCCAGACACAGCATCTATCGTCCTCATCCACGATGCGGCACGGTGTTTGACTCCAAA
>JALQSY010000197.1 GCA_023264215.1 Candidatus Nanopelagicales bacterium | reverse complement strand
CCGACCGCATCGTCATCGGCGTGGACCTCGCCGTGACCGGCAAGACCACGTCGGACTACTGCGCCGCCGTGGTGCTCGGCGTCCGGGGTGCGCATCGCGACGTGCTCCAGGTCGTGCGGCAGCGCCTCGGGCCGCTGGAACAGCGCGCGATGCTGGTCGACCTGTGCGCCAAGTGGCGACCGTCCGACGTGCTGGTCGAGGAGGCGGCGGGCGGCCACCGCATCGTCGAGGACCTGCGCGCGGCCGGCGTGTCCGGCGTGCGCGGCGAGCCCCCGCGCGGCGACAAGGTGACGCGGCTGGCCCCGCACCTGGGCGCCGTCGCGGCGGACCTGCGGATGCCGTACACGTCCGAGCCGTGGGCGCTCGACTTCCGCGACGAGCTGTCTTCGTTCACCGGCCGCGCCGACGCCCACGACGACCAAGTCGACGCGCTGGTGTGGGCGATGGTGGCGGCGGCGCCGGTGTCGCGCGCGTACACCTGGGACGAGATGGCTGGGGCGTGGTAGGGTGCGCGCAGCGGAGAGTCTATGTCCATCCTCGACGACGTCCTCGACGCCATCCGGTCGCGGCTGCTGACCCCGGCGCCTGCCCCCACGCAGCAGACCGCCGATTCGATGCGGTCGACCGGCGGCACGACCTGGAACCCGTGGTCGGGCGCTACCGGCGGCGCGAAGGTGACCGACACCCGGCCGGCGCTGCCCGCGTGGCTGTCGGCGGACGAGATCGACTGGCTCGTGACGTCCGACGGCCTCGCCCGGCGCGTCACCTACGGCCCCGTCGAGGACGCGATGGGCCGCGGCTGGCGGGTCGACGAGGACGGCGAGCGGGACGTGACGCGGGATCTTGACGCGCGCTTGGACCTGGAGGGGCGGATCACCGAGGTCGGCACGTCGGCGCGTCAGTACGGCGGCGCGTGGCTGTGGATGGTCGTCGAGGGTGACGACGACCTGACGGAGCCGCTGGGAGAGGGGCCGCACGAGATCGCGGCCGTCCACGTCATCGACCAGCGCGAGGCGCGGCCCTACGGCTGGGATGACGACCCGGCGAGCGGGCGGTTCACGCGGCCGACGATCATGGACATCTCGCTACGTCGCGAGGATGCGTCGTACTCGGTGGGGCTGGTTCACACGTCGCGCCTCATCTACGTTCCCGGCCTGCCGATGTCGCGGTCGCAGACGTCGCCGCCGGAGCGTCGGGGCTACGACCTGTCGGTGCCGCAAGCGTACTGGGAGGCGGTGCGCGACCTGTCGCTGACGCAGGGCGCGGGCGCGGCGCTCGCCGTGGAAAAGTCGATGCCGTGGGTCCGGCTCACAGCCAAGCGCGACGCGCAGACGGGGCAGCCGGCGGACTTCCGGGGTGCGATCCGGTCGTGGGCGCGGATGCGGTCGTCGTGGGGCGTTACGGTGCTCGGGGAGGGCGACGAGGTCGGGCGCACCGATGCGGCGCTGACGGGGCTGCGTGAGGTCGTGCTGTCCGGCTACGAGCGGATCGCCGCAATCGAGGGCTACCCGCTGTCGGCGCTGGTGGGGCAGGCGCCCGCGGGGCTGTCGACGGATGACGAGGCGGGGCGGCGGACCTACGCGCGCATGATCGGCCGGTGGCGGCGCCTCGTGGCGGACCGCATCCTGCGCCGGGTGTACGAGGTGGCGATGGGGCCGGGCAGCCGCGAGATCGTGTGGCCCCCCGTCGACCCGCCGACGGAGCGCGAGGTCGCGGAGATCGCGAAGATGTACGCGGAGACTGACGCCGTGTTGGTGCAGTCGATGGTCCTCGACGCGTCGGAGGCGCGCGACCGGTGGTCTGGCGACGACGTGCAAGACCGGCCGACGGTCGGCGACTTCGGCGAGATCGACGACCCGGAGCCGGAGCCCGACGAGGACGCATCGGCCGACGCGGACACCTACGCCGTCCCGGCGAGCGCGCGGAATAACGCCCGCATGGCGTTGCGGTGGCGCGAGGAGCACCCCGACGAGATCCGCGGCATGACGGAGGTAGGCTGGCGTCGGGCGCGGCAACTTGCCACCGAGGCGCGCGTGGGCCGTGACACCGTGGCGGCGATGTCGGGCTTTGCGCGGCACCGGGCATCCTACGAGGCGGCCCGCGCCAAGGACTCGGACAAGCCCTGGACCGAGGCGGCCATCGTGGCGTGGCTCGGGTGGGGCGGGACGTCCGGCATCGAGTGGGCGCGGGGTATCACCGGCGCATCGGAGGACTGATGCCCGTCCGTCGCACCACCGTCGGCGGCGTGCCCGCGTACCGCTGGGGCGGCCGCGGCACGGCGTACACCTTCGACCCCGACGACCCGGCCAGCCGGCGGCGGGCGCTGCGTCAGGCGCAGGCGCAGGGCGAGGCGGCGCGTGCGCGCGGGTACACCGGCGACGCGGAGGGCGACCCCGACGGCACGCGGTGGCGCATCGCGGAGCCGGGGGCGCCGTCGTCGAAGGAGTTGCAAGCCGTCCTGCGCGCGTGGTCGCGGCGAACGATGCGGCCCATCTACCGCGGGCTGTCCGAGGCGGTGGCACGGTGGGCCGAGGAGCGGGCGGCGCGTGAGGTCGCGGTCGACGCTGGGGGCTTGTCGTCGACCGAGGCGGAGGAGCTGGCGGCGATGCTGCGGCGCGAGTTGCGCCGGCTGGCGTCGGAGCGGGCGCCGGGCGTGCCGCAGCGGCAGATCGAGGCGGCCATCGAGCGGGCGCTGCGGGTGGCGAGCGCGACGCAGCGGCGGCACATCGTGCGCATGGGCGCCGACCCCGGACTGCTGGCGCGGGCGATGGGGATCCCGCGCGAGGACCTGCTCGCGCTGACGGGGCCGCTGTCGGAGTCGGAGGAGCGCACGTTCCGCGAGTGGGTGTCGGGGCGCGGCGTGCAGACGCCGAGCGGCGAGCGGGTGACGGGGCTTGCCAAGATCCGCACGATGCCCCAGGAAATGGTGCAGGGGCTGGAGGACTGGCTTGTGCCGCAGCACCTCATCGGCCGGCGGGTGGAGACAATCGCCAAGGAGATCGAGGATCTGCTGCCGGTCAGGAACGACCGCCACGCCATGCTCATCGCCCGCGACCAGATCGGCAAACTCAACGGCGCCATCACCGAGGCAACACAGCAGGCCGCGGGGATCACCGAGTTCGTGTGGCGCTCGTCGCGCGACGAGCGGGTGCGGGATCTGCACGTCGACCTGCACGACACGACGTGGCGGTGGGACGATCTGCCGGAGAGCGGGACGGATGGTGAGCGTCTGCCGCCGGGTCTGCCGATCCAGTGCCGATGCTTCGCGAGGCCGGTGCTCCCCGACTCGCTCATCGCGTAGCGCCCGACCCGCGCCCGTGGTAGCGTCCG
>JALQSY010000196.1 GCA_023264215.1 Candidatus Nanopelagicales bacterium | reverse complement strand
CCTCGCGCCGCTCGGTGATCGCGGTCTGTCGCTCCTCGGCGCGCCACCACTCCACAGCAGCCACCATCATCCACACGGAGTCGATCACCATCGCCAGGGCCCACATGAGGGCACCCGCGAGCTGCTGGTCGACGAGCGGGTCGGCCCCGACGGCGGTGGTCGATGCGACGTACGCCGGATAGAGGGTGACCGGCGCGAGGAAGATGACGGCGCCGAGCGCGGTCTCGGGGATCATCATGAGCCCGAGGGACAGCAGTCGGTACGCGGGCTTGGGTCGCCGCGCGCACATGTCGTTGCCGACGAGCGGGTAGTAGAAGAGCAGGGCGGAGATGAGGTAGAGCGGCCGCTCCACGAAGGCCATGGCGTCGTGGTCGAGCAGCACCCACTGCATCACCGGCGTGATGTGGAACCCGATGAGCACCGACGCGAAGAACAGCCAGGTGAAGACCGGATTGACCAAGAACAGCCCGACCGGGGACCGCAGGCCCCTGATGATCGCGGCACGGGTGCGGCCCGATGTCGCCAGGACGGTCAGGGCCACCGGGCAGGACAGCACGATGAACGGCGCGGCCAGCATCATCACGATGAGGTGCTGGCTCATGTGAGCCCAGAAGTAGGTGTGGGCCAGCGTCTCGAACGGCCCGGTGTAGGCGATGGCGAGCAGTGCGATTCCGATCGCGAAGCTGATGCTGCGCCACGGCGACCACGTCAGGCCACGGCTCTTGATGATGCGGACACCGGCCGCGTATAGCACCGCGAGCAGGATGAGATTGAGCGCGACGAACAGATCGACGGTCCATAGATCCTCGCCGGGGACCCAGGGCTTCATGCCCCCACGATAGGAGTTCGCGTCACACCGAGGGAATTCCATCGCTCGTGTTCATCTGAGCGATGGAATTCGCCCAATGTGCGTGACGATCGCATGCATCACCCCTACTCTGACGACATCGGCCGGCGGTTCCCGCCGACCGAACGCGCAATGCAGGGGGTCTGGTGAAGCGCTTCCTCGTCGCACTCGTCTCGGTGCTCATCGGTGCCGGAGTCGTCGCGGGAGTCGCCGTATTCGCCAGCGTGACCAGCGGAGAGCCGCCCCTCCTGGTGGCGCAGCCAGCCGGCACCGTCGACACCCCGGACGGCCCGATGAACGCGGCCAACCTCGAGCTCTACGTCTATCCCAACAACTCCGATGCCGTGCCGGGCCCCACCGAAGGTGTCAACGCGCTCTACGCCGGACAGGGCTGGCCCTTCTACTGGCCGTCCACGACGCTCCAGGTCCCGGCCAACTCCCTCATCACGGTGACCATCTACCAGTACGACTCCGGTGGACGCGTATTCAACAACTTCTGGTCCAAGGTGCACGGCACCGTCGACGGCACCATGACCGTCAACGGCAAGACGGTCACGGAGGTCGACCCGACCAAGGTCGCGCACACCTTCACCGTCCACCAGTACCCCGAGAGCGGCCAGCCCTACCTCTTCGTGTCCGTGCCGCTGCCCGACCTGGGCAACAACCAGGTCAGCGCCGGCAATCCCTACTCCTCGACACCGAAGGAAGTCACCTTCACCTTCAAGACCGGCGCACCGGGGTCCTATGTGTGGAACTGCGAGTTCCCCTGCGGTGACCTGTACCAGGAGTTCGGCGGTCCGATGCAGCAGCGCGGCTGGATGTCCGGCACCCTCGAGGTCGTGTGATGGCCGACACGATGATCCCGGGGGAGGGACCTGAGGCGCCTACCAACCGGCCACCCGCGATGCACCGATTGCGGGAGTGGCTGCAGCGCCGCTACGTCCGCCACGTCCTGATCATCACCGTCGTCATCGGCTTCCTGCTGCTGCCGCTGTGCTGGCTCATCCTCGCGGCCATGAACCAGTCGGGCGCACCCGCGTCGTCGATCATGGAGGACATCCAGCAGACGATCTTCGTCTTCACCCTGGTGTCCATCCCGATCACGTCGTTCGTCTTCGCGATCCTCGTCTACAGCCTCTTCGGCTGGAAGGGCAAGCCCGGCGAGACGCCGCCCAACAACGACAACCCCGCGATCCGCACGAATGCCGTCGCGGTGATCACCTGGACCGTCACGACGAGCGTTCTCGCGGGATTCCTCGTCGTGTGGGGGCTCATCGAGCTGGCGGACATCACCGCCGACTCCTACGGCACGCAGCCGCTCACGGGCCAGGTCAACGCCCAGGATGCGCTCGTCATCAACGTCACGGGACAGCAGTGGGTGTGGACCTTCCAGTACCCGCAGTACGACCGGGTCGCGACCGACGTGCTCTACCTGCCGAAGGACCGGCCCGTGCTGTTCAACGTCACGTCCGTCGACGTCGTCCACAACTTCTGGGCGGTCGAGCTGGGCATCAAGATCGACGCCAACCCCGGCGCGATCACCCAGACGGGCGTGACGCCCAACAAGGAGGGCACCTTCAACGTCCGGTGCGCCGAGCTGTGCGGTCTCCACCACGCATACATGGAGACCAAGATCGAGGTCATGCCGCAGCAGACCTTCGAGACCTTCATGCGTGAGAGCGGAGCGGCGAAGACATCATGAGCGTCGCGACGATCCACGAGGTGCAGGTGCCGCAGCCGAAGCAGCACGGCAAGCCCGGCGGCATCATGCGCCACCTCAACATCTTCACGGGGCTCATCTCCGGCGTGGTCCTCGCGCTGGTCTTCGGCTTCATCATGAACATCCAGTTCGCTCCGGGTGCGAGCACCGCCAACTTCGCCAACGCCGCAGCCGGCCCCACCTTCTGGGCGATGATGGTCGGCTGGGTGTTCGGCTTCATGGCCGGCATGGGCGCCTTCGTTGGCCCCATCCGCTGGCTGCTCGGTCGCGACCTCACCCACGAGGACGCGGAGTTCATGGCCGGCAAGGGCCAGGGCAAGTTCCGCTACTGGCGCTTCACGACCGACCACAAGGTGGTCGGGATCCAGTACCTGATCATGGCAATGATCATCCTGGGCTTCGGCGGACTGCTCGCGATGCTCATCAGGACCGAGCTCGGCTTCACCTGGATGGAAGTCTTCAACCCCGACTTCTACAACTCCCTGGTCGGCACGCACGGCATCGCCATGGTCATCGCGATGATCGTGGTCGTCTCCGGCCCGGTGGGCAACTTCGTCGTCCCGATCATGTGCGGTGCGCGCGACATGGCCTTCCCCCGGCTCAATGCCCTGAGCCTGTGGTTGCTCGTCTGCGCCGTACCGCCGCTCATCCTGTCGCTGCTGGTCGGCGGTATCCGCGACGGCTGGAGCGTCTACCAGCCGCTCAACGCGCAGGCCGGCCCCGGGATGATCGGCTATCAGACGACGATCATCGTCTTCGCCGTCTCGACCGCGGTCGCCAG
>JALQSY010000195.1 GCA_023264215.1 Candidatus Nanopelagicales bacterium | reverse complement strand
GAAGGGAGACTGACGTGCAAATCACGCAGTCGTTCGACATCGACCAACCGGTCGACAAGGTATGGGAGTTCTTCGACGACGTGCCCCTCGTCGCCGCGTGCGTGCCGGGTGCAGACCTGACCAACAAGATGGGCGACGACCACTATCAGGGTGACGTCGTCATCTCGGCGGGCCCGGTCAAGCTCGAGTTCACCGGTGAACTCAAGATCACCGACCGGGACAACGCCAAGAAGACCCTGGTCCTGGACGGTGTGGGTGCAGACAAGAAGGGGCGTGGCAACGCCGCCACGATCCTCAATGTGGGATTGCAGCCCATGGGCGGGGCGTCCACCCGGGTCAACATCGCCATGGATCTGCAGATCTCGGGTGCGGCCGCGCAATACGGTCGCGGCCTCGTGCAGGACGTCACCGGAGTCCTCATCGACCAGACCGCAGGTTCCATGAAGGTGCGCATGCAGGCCCTCGCGGCCGGGCAGGACCCCTACGCGGTGGGAGGTCCCAAGGCGGCCAGTGGCATCGCCATCGGCCTCACGGCATTCATGCGCGCGGTCAAGCGCGTGTGGGGCCGATTCTTCCTGCCCTACAAGCCGGCTCCCAGCCGCTGACGAGGAGGTATCTGATGAGCCTGTGGATGATCGGCAACCTGATTCTCCTCATCGTCGTGGTGCCCGTGCTCGTGGCGCTGCTCAACCGCCTGCTCGCCGCGACGGAGAGCGTGCGCGGAGCAGCCGACGATGCGCTCGCGGGCGGAGTGGCCCTGATCGGTGAGCTCAACAACACCCCCGAACTCCTCGCGGAGACCGACGTGGTCATCGAGGAAGTCGCCAATGGCGCCGTGCGCTATGCCGGCCCCGTCTCGAAACTTCTCGGATAGGAGACGTACATGCCTGTAGAAGCGATCGTGACCCTGGTCATCTCGGCACTCATCATCGCCGCGGCGGCGCTCGGTCTCCTGCGCGTCATCTTCCACCTGAAGGCGGTGTCCCAGACGCTCGGTGCGCTCGATGGCGGCGTCCAGGTCATCGTGCAGAAGACGTCGACGGTCCCCTCCGTCGTCGGATCCGTCAACTCCAGCCTCGCCCCGGTGCGGGCCTTCGCGGAATCGATCTAGGGAGCGCCCATGGACTTCACCGGACATGAAGGCTGGCTCGTCGGCTACGTGATCGGCCTCGTGGTCGTCCTCGTCGTCGTCGCGCTGGTCGTACCCATCCTCATCCTCGCCTACCGCATCGGCAATCAGGCGGGGACGATCCTCGACGGCCTGAAGCAGGCCGAGGTCAACACCGCCGGCCTCGCCGGACTCAACGAGACGATCGCATCCGCGCTGGCCATCATCGATGGCCTGAAGCGCGGGCGCGCCAGGCTGGGAGGCTGACATGGACTCGCAGGTCGAACAGCTGTGGACCATGGCCAACATCCTGGGCATCGTCGTCGTGGTCGCCGTAGCGGCGCTGCTGACGATCCTGGTCATCCTCGTCGCGCGCATCCGCAAGCGCGTCGCTGCGATCAAGGCCACGTTGCAGGCGGCTAAGGCCAATACCGCGGATACCACCCTCATCACCACGACCGCGGGCGGAGTGGAGTTGGTCCTCGCCGAGGGCCTCGAGCACCACCTCTTCCTCGGTCGCGTCCTCGGGAAGGTTCGCTCATGAGCGCGCTCGCATGGTGGTCCGTCATCGACATCGTCGCCCTCATCGCGGGCCTGGCGATCTACCTGTACATCGTGGGCGGGCAGCTCAAGGCGATCGCCGCTGATCTCGAGGAGTCCGCCGACCTGGTCTGGCAGATCAAGAAGGACGCCGAGGCCATCGAGCCGGGCCTGAAGTCCATCAACACGACCGGACGCGTCGTGGCTGGCGCGCTCCCGCTGCTGTACGGCATGGGCGAGGGCATCGTCGCAGGCGCGACCTTCAAGCACGAGGAGCATGAGGCCGAGGGCGTCGCGCGTCCGGCGATGGGCACGCGTCGCTCGCGTCTTCTCGAAGGCGTCGGCCTGTCCGACTGATCGCTGACTGCTACGCGTTGCGTCGGATTCGCGCTGAATTGCGACGCAACGCGTAGCAGTCAACGGGATCGGCCGGCTAGAGGTTCTTCTGCGTCGTGAGCGGATCGGTCACCGGCGTCTCGTATTCGCCGATCCACTCCTCCTTCCACGCCTGATCGAACTTCTCGAGGTTGCAGCTCGGGTCGTAGATGGCGATGAGCTCGCGCGCGATCTGCTCGCGGTGGGCGCGGGTGCCCCCCGGGACCTCGAGCCAGCACACGTGCAGGTTGAACTTCCCGTCCGCGCGCTTGACCCAGGCCTGGGCGCGGGGGTGGCGCAGTGGGAATCCCTCCTGGGTGAGGTCGTCGGAGTGGCCGACGTAGATGACGGCGAACTCCTGTGGTCGAGCGGGATTGGTTTTCGCCAGTACGGCATAGACAGCGGCGACCGGCGGGGGAGTCCAGCCGGGCAGGGCGCGGGGTCCTTCGAAGGAGTAGCCCGCCAGGGAGCCGAGTCGGATCACCTCAGGCCTCGGGCTCGGCGTCGAGGTCGTAGTAGTCCTCGTCCTCGGCGACGGTCTCGGCTCGGGCGACCGGCCACGCGGGCAGGGACGTGGTGGCCACGGCCTCGGCGAACTGCGCGAGGGCGAGATCGACGGCGGCGTCGGAGTTGTCGGCCTCGACGATGATCTGGGCGCCGTAGCCGAAGGTGCCGAAGCCGGAGGCGATTCCGCCGAGGCCGGCTACCGCATCGGCGAGTTCGACGACCTCGTCCAAGGTGACCTCCCGGTCGCCCTCGGTCTCCAGGGACACGCTGTATCTCATGGCTATCCCACCTTCGGCAGTCGCTCGGCAAGTCGCTCGAGGCTAGCGAGGTTGTGCCCGGAGTGCACCTCGTCGATGTAGGGGTTGGCGACGATCATGCCCAGGGATGCCGGGACGTAGACGGGTGCATCGCCCTTGTGCGGGTTGACCCAGATCACCCGGTGGGCGAGCCGGCTCAGCGTCTCCATCGCCTCCTCGAGCTGCTGGGGGTCACCCCGGTCGAGGCCGTCGGAGCAGATGACGACGATGGCCCCGCGACCGAAGCGCGACCGACGGGCCTCGCGTGCGAACTCGCGCAGGGAGTCGCCGATGCGGGTGCCCCCGTCCCAGTCCAGGACAGCATCGCCTGCCTGGCGCATGGCCTCGTCGGGATCACGGCGATCCAGGCTCTTGGTGATCCGGGACAGGCGCGTGCCGAAGCAGAACACCTCGACCTTCGCGTTGGCGCGCTTGGCCGAATACGCGAACTGGAGCAGGTTGCGGGAGTAGTCGGCCATGGATCCGGAGACATCCAGGATGAGGACCAGCGGACGGAGCTTGTGCTTGCGCTGCTTGTACGCGAG
>JALQSY010000194.1 GCA_023264215.1 Candidatus Nanopelagicales bacterium | reverse complement strand
CTACGAGTGCTGGGAGGACCGCGAGGCGACGTTCCTCATCGGTGGGGAACAGTGCACACGGCGTTGCGACTTCTGCCAGATCGATACGGGCAAGCCCGAGCCGCTCGATCGGGACGAGCCGCGACGTGTCGCGGAGTCGGTCCGCACGATGGGCCTGCGCTACGCCACCATCACCGGTGTCGCCCGCGACGATCTGCCCGACGGCGGCGCGTGGCTGTACGCCGAGACCGTGCGCCTGGTGCAGCAGATCTGCCCCGCCGAGGTGCTCATCCCGGACTTCAACGGCGATGCCGGTCAACTCGGCGAGGTCTTCGACGCCCGACCGGCCGTCCTCGCGCACAACCTCGAGACGGTGCCGCGCATCTTCAAGCGCATCCGCCCGGCCTTCCGCTACGACCGCTCGCTCGACGTGATCACCCAGGCTCGCGACGTCGGCCTGGTGACCAAGAGCAACCTCATCCTCGGCCTGGGCGAGACCGACGAGGAGGTCGATGAGGCCTTGATCGACCTGCACGCCGCCGGGTGCGACCTCATCACCATCACGCAGTACCTGCGCCCCACACCGCGACATCATCCGGTGGAGCGCTGGGTGCCCCCGGACGACTTCGTCGCCTGGGCCGATCGGGCCCGGGCGATCGGCTTCGTCGGGGTGATGAGCGGACCGCTGGTGCGGTCGAGCTACCGCGCTGGACGGCTGTACGCCGAAGCCGTCGCCGCCCGCGAGGCGAAGACGACGTCGTGAAGGTCGCACCCGCGGCGGTGGGAATCGTCGTCTCGACCCACATCTGGCCGGCCGATTCTGGCACGCCGATCCCCGTGCCGGTCCTCGACCTCGACTGGGGCGGCGCCGTGGGGGATCGACACCACGGCGTGACGATGTCATCCGATACCCGCCAGACGGAGGTCTTCGATCGCGGCACCGAGATACGCAATCACCGGCAGCTGTCGATCGTGGACAGGGCCGAGCTCGCCAGCATCGCCGCCGCCCTGGGCATCGACGAGCTGGCGCCGGGGACCATCGCGGACAACATCTGCACGTACGGAATCCCCCACCTGACGTCACTGGAGCCGATGTCGCGGCTGGTGTTCGCCAGCGGCGCGGTGCTGATGACCGGCGGACGCAACGCGCCCTGCACGATCGCGGGCCGCATGGTCCAGGCGCGCTACGGGAGCCCGGCCGAGAAGTTCCCCAAGGCCGCCTTTGACCTGCGCGGCATCACGGCGTGGGTCGAGCGCCCCGGGCAGATCTCAGCCGGTGACGAGGTCACGGTCGTGGCGCCCACGGGGATGTAGCCCGGAGCAGCCCGGATAGTCTTGCCGCATGTCGAAGATCCGCGGCTATCTCAGCTCCCTGCGGGAGAACTTCAAGCTCACCCGCAAGGTCCACCGCTGGGTCGGCCTGGAGATGCTGGGGATCTTCGTCGTCGTCACCGCCATCGTGGCGATTCCCGTGTCGTTCTTCCTCAACTGGCTGACCGGCATCCTCATCGGCCTTCCGGTGGGCCTGCTCGCGATGACGTACTGGTTCAGCCGTCGGGCAATGAATGCGGCGTACACGCAGATCGAGGGACAGCAGGGGGCCGCCGTCGCGGTCATCCAGCAGATGCGCGGCAACTGGACCATCACGCCCGCGGTCGCCGTCACGCGCAACTCCGACATCGTCTCGCGCGTGGTCGGCCGTCCCGGTGTCATCCTCGTCGGCGAGGGACCCCGCCAGCGGGTCACCCACCTGCTGGCCAACGAGCGTAAGAAGACCGCACGCTGGCTGCCCGAGGTGCCGATCTACGAAATCCAGGTCGGGACGGAGGCCGACCAGGTGTCGGTGTCGAAGGTGCAGCGCGAGCTGACGAAGCTGCCGCGCGCACTGCGTCCGGCCGAGGTCAACGACGTACGTCGTCGCCTCGACGCGCTGAGCGCCAAGGACGCCCCCGTGCCGATCCCCAAGGGACCGCTGCCGAAGGGCGGCAAGATCCCGAAGTCCATGCGCGGCTGACTTCTGGGATGTGCGGTGCGGACTAGCGGGTCATACCGATGCTGGTGCGCATGACCACGCGGGAGCCGACGGCCAGGTCCTGCAGGCCGCGACGCTGGGAGTCGTAGACCAGCGCCGGGATCACCAGGCAGATCAACAGGGTGCGGATGACGATCCGCCACAGTGAGAGCCTGCCGCCTTCCTCATTGACGACTGCGATGCCCATGATGCACTGGCCGAAGCTCGAGCCCGTGAGCCAGGTGAGGGCGATGATCTCGGTCGCGAAGATCACCAGCGTGGCGAGCGCGTAGTCCCCGCTGCCGTACTCCGCCCCCGGGATGAGCCGGGCGAGCAGGAGGGCGGCGATCCAGTCCAGCACGATCGCCAGGGCGCGTCGCCCGAGCCCCGCGGGCTGACCAGGCGGGACGGGTGTGGCTGGTGGGGTCACCCCTCCACGCTAGGCGCTGCCGCTGCACGCCGCTCCCCCGCCCCGTAACACGAGCGAAACACGGGGTACACGGTCGGGAAATGCCCCCGGCCTAGCGTCGCCCACGACGGCAAGAGCCGTTGGGGGATCGGCCCACCACCGGTCCCGAGGCGATCGATGTCGCGGATAGCCGCGCAGGAGGTGTCATGTTCAGCAATGCAGACGAGGTCCTGAAGTTCATGAAGGATCAGGACGTCGAATTCGTCGATGTCCGCTTCATCGACCTCCCCGGTGTCATGCAGCACTTCAACGTCCCGGCGGCGTCGTACGTCGACGCGTTCTCCGACGGCCTGATGTTCGACGGGTCCTCGATTCGCGGCTTCCAGGCCATCCACGAGTCGGACATGAAGCTCATGCCCGATCCCACCAGCGCGTACATCGACCCCTTCCGCGCGGCGAAGACCCTCATCATCAACCACTCGATCCTGGACCCCTTCACGGACGAGCCCTACAGCCGCGACCCGCGCGGGATCGCCGCCAAGGCCGAGGCATACCTCGCCTCCACCGGCATCGCGGACACGGTCTACTTCGGGCCCGAGGCGGAGTTCTACATCTTCGACGACGTCCGCTTCGAGACGCGCCAGAACGCCGGCTACTACTACCTCGATTCGATCGAGGGTGCCTGGAACTCCGGCCGCGAGGAGGACGGCGGCAACCTCGGCTACAAGACCCGCTACAAGGGCGGCTACTTCCCCGTCCCGCCGGTCGATCACTACGCCGACCTGCGCGACGAGATGGTCCAGGCCCTCACGCAGGTCGGCCTGACCGTCGAGCGCGCCCACCACGAGGTCGGCACCGGCGGCCAGGCGGAGATCAACTACCGCTTCAACACGCTGCAGCAGGCAGCGGATGACGTCATGAAGTTCAAGTACGTCATCAAGAACGTCGGTTGGGTGAATGGTAAGTCCGTGACCTTCATGCCCAAGCCCCT
>JALQSY010000193.1 GCA_023264215.1 Candidatus Nanopelagicales bacterium | reverse complement strand
TGCCCCACGACGCCGCCCACGAGGACAGGTCGTCGATGGTCTCGAAGGCCTCCCCGAACAGGTTGCGCGCGTCGAATCCGGTCTGGTCCAGCAGGCTCTCTAAGTAGACCCGCTGCGCGTCGCTGGACGGCTCCAGCGGCATGAAGGACTGGTCCTTGTAGTGGACGGTGCGCGGGACGCCGCCGGGGTTGGCCTTGTCGATCTGCTCTGACCACCTCACGAGATTTCCGCCTTCCGCGCGGTCCACATCGCCAGCAGGTCGACGCGCTCGGACTCCTCCAGCCGGTGGGCGGCGATCTCGTCGGCAATCGACTTCAGCTCGACCCACGACGAGGCCGACGAGATGAGCTCGACCCAGCGGCGGATGTCCTCCTCGTCGGCCGCCTTCTCGACGGCCCGCAGGGTCTTGCCCTTCTTGACACTCGACGGCGGGGGCGCGGTCGCGGCGTCGTCGTCCTCGTCTGCCGCGATGCCAAGGGCAGCCGCCAAGGCGTATCGGCGGGCGTAGGTGATCCCGCTGCCGATGGACCGCCATTCGCCGCCGACCGACCCGGCCAGCGGGCCGAACTCCATGCACTCGCCGGACGAGTGGATGATCCGGGTGCGGATCAGCAGGCGGCCGTCCTCCATGAGGACGTCCTGGCTGATGCCCAGGCCGTGCTTGGCCAGCACCGGGCGGACGTGGTCGATGATCGCCGGCAGGTCCGCGTATGTATAGGAGTACGTCCCGGTGTTCGCCTTCGACTTCTTCGGCGGGTTCGTCAGCTCGGCCTGCGCGGCGACGAAGGCAGCCGCGATCTTCGTGGTCATCGAGGCACCAATCCCTGGCACTTTGACCCCGGCAGGGACCAGTGCCGCCATCCCTGGCCGTTCGGGGCCAGCAGCGCGGCGGCGAATCCGACGTCCTGCAGCACGGGCTCCCAGCGCTGGATCGGGGTCGCCTGAAGCCGGAGCCGCAGGGCCTTCGACGCCGACCTTGGCAGGCCGTGCTCACGCAGCCGGGCCGCGACCATGTACGGCAGGCCGTGCCGCCAGGCGGGCAGGAACTGCCACCGACCGGCAGCGCCGCTGGACCTGTTGACGCTGCGCGGGTTGTCATTGCTCTCTCGCCTGGCGACGCACGCCGCGAACGGCTGCCAGCGGGCGGGGACCTCTGCGGCTCGGATGGCGACGGCAGCGGTCCCGGCAGTCGCAGGGCCGGACAGCAGCGCACCGGCAAGGATGATCGACTCGATCATGACTGCCTCCCGTCGCGCTGACGACGGGCCCACTCGCTGGCGTACCGGGCCTCGCGCTCGCGCTGCTGGGCGGCGTCACGCATGAAGCGGGCGACGGCGATCGCGCCCACGGCGACCAAGGCGCCGAACAGGAAGCTCGCGACGAGGCCGCTCATGCCGCACCACCGAGGATGCGGTCGTCGTCGTCGGCGGCCAGCAGGTCGAGGGCGAAGTCGAGGTCGTCCTGCAGCTGCGCGCAGCGCTTCTCGTAGTAGTAGATGGTGATCAGCAGGAAGGCGACGCAGGTCGCCAGGCCGATGAGTGTCATGTCAATACCTCTCAGGTGGAGGGTGAGCCGTCCCGGTGAAGGGACGGCCCTCCCGTCTGCGGTATTCAGTTGTGGTGGAGGGGCGACGTGGCGACGCCCGTGGCCCGCGCCGGGCTGATCCGCTTCCCCTTCGGACCTGCCCGACGCGGACGTCAAAAAGCCCCGCTACGCCGGGGGGAGCCGTTGGCGCGTAGCGGGGCGGAATGGGAGCCGGTCAGATATGACCGGTCAGAACGTCCGAACATCGGACGGATTCGCGCACAAGGTGGCGCGGAAGGTGCACAATCGACCACGAGGGCCCTCCCCGGCTCTCGGGGCTGGCCTCAGTTTTTACCCCTGACTTTTCGGAAAGTCAGAGAGCGGGTAGGGCCTGAGGTCAGCCGTCAAACACTGACCGGACAAACCTAGGGGCTGACCCAGCATGAGCGCAAGCACCGAGCGAATCGACACGCCAAGGATTCTGAGATCAGGCCGAGAAACGCCTGACGCCAAGGAGGCCCACCCGCTACCGTTTCGGGAACGGGAGGCAGCATGGCAAACGCGCGGGGGGGGGGCTCTAGCAGCCCTTCGCCAAACTTACGAGCATGAGCTGCGGTCGCAGCGACTCGCCGAGACGACGATCTATCGGCGGCTGACGATGTTCGACCGGCTCGGCGATCCGAGGTCGGCAACGAAGGCGGACGTGCTGGCCATCCTTGAAGGCGTCGACGCGGGCACCCGCAAGTCGTACCTCTCACTGATCCGCCGCGTGTTCGCAGACCTCATCTACCTGGATGAGATCCACGTCGACCCCAGCGCGAAGGTCCGCGCCGGGAAGGGGAAGACCTACGAGCCGCGCCCGATCACCGAGGACGAGCTGCAGCGCATCCTTCGCCTGAACTCGCGCATACGTGCGTGGGCGATCATGGGCGCCTACGCCGGGCTTCGTCGGTGCGAGGTCGTCCAGGTCGAGCGCGAGCACCTGTTGATCGACGAGCGCGGGCCAACGCTCCTGGTTCCGAACGGCAAGGGCGGGACCTGCCTGACGGTCCCCGCGCACCCGATGGTCGTCGAGGTGCTGCAGTCAGCCGGGCCGGGACGCCTCTGGCCCATTGCCGTCGACACGTTCACCGACGCATGGTCGTACCACCTGAGGCGGGCCGGACTGGGGCACTGCACCTTTCACCGACTGCGGCACCGATTCGCGACCCAGGTCTACCGGTCGACCGGGGACCTGCTGGTCACGTCGAAGGTCTGCCGGCATCGCAGCATCGAGACCACGCAGGTATATGCGAAGGTGGCCGACCTGCGACCCTATGAGGCCGTGCTGGCGATCTGAGCCCCTATTTGCGCGCGATCGGCCCTTCCTGCTGGGTAATGCGGGGGGGCCGGGGGCCGTGGGGGCCTGTATTGGCGTTATCAGATTGTGACCTGATTCCTGTCGTATGTGTTGACTGGTATACAACTTCATGTATACTGGTACACATGAACCGGGACCACCGGTTCCCACCGAGGAGGCCACCATGATTATCACCGTCGAGATTCCCCACCAGCGCCAGCCGATCGCCTGGGTCGCCGAGACCGAGACCGAGTTCATCGTCAAGGTCGCCACCGACGACATGCCCGACGACATCGACTTCCAGGGCGCGATCGACTGGAACGCGCAGGACCTGTCAGCGCAGCACGTCTACCGGACCATCGACCAGGCCGCACTCGCCAGCGTCGACGGCTTCACCGGCCATCAGGGCGAGGAGGCCACCGAGGCCCTGCGCCGCATCGTCCAGGGCTACTCCTGGGCGGTCACCGACCCGGCCTTGCGGCTCCAGGTCATCGGGGCGGCCTGGGATCGCGTGCGCGACAACGAGCGGGAGATCGCCGGGGAGGCATACGACGCCGCGAAGGCGGCAGCAG
>JALQSY010000192.1 GCA_023264215.1 Candidatus Nanopelagicales bacterium | reverse complement strand
GTCGCGATGCCCGACCTTCTCGAGCAGTCGCGACGCGGCGTGCTAGCGCTCGACGCCCGCCTCGGACGCGTGCCCGACGCTGACAGCGAGCGCTTGATCGCCGGCGTGTTCCGTGGCGCGCGCGAGGCCGGCCTGTCGCGCATCGTCGAGGTGCTCGTGCGACCGCGCACCCTGGAGACGGTGGTCACCTCGGTCAGCCTCGTCATCGTCGTCGTGGCCGCATGCCTGCTCATCGGCATTCCCGTCGCATGGCTCATCGCCCGCACCAACCTGCCCCTGCGCGGCATGTGGCTCGTGCTGGTCTCCCTGCCGCTGGCGATCCCGTCGTACGTCGCCGCCTACGCGTGGCTGTCGCAGTTCCCCGCGATGCACGGCTTCTGGGCGGCAGCGCTCATCCTCACCCTGGTGTCCTCGCCGTACGTCGTCCTGCCCGTGACCGCGTCCTTCCGGTCGAGCGATCCCGCACTGGAGGAGGTCGCTCGATCCCTCGGTCGCGGGCCCTTCCGGGCCTTCGCGACGACGACCCTGCCGCAGGCCTGGCCGGCTGCCGCTGGCGGTGCGCTGCTCGTCGCGCTCTACGTCCTGTCCGACTTCGGGGCGGTCGCACTGCTGCGCGTCGATGCGTTCACGCGCGTGATCTACGCGTCGTATCGCGCGAGCTTCGACCGGGTCAGCGCGGCTGTGCTCGCGCTGGTCCTCGTCGGCCTCGCTGCCCTGCTCGTCCTCGCCGAGCGCCGGATCCGCGGTCGCACCCGCAGGTGGCGCGTGGCCAGCGGGACCCAGCGGACCGCTGTCCCGGTCATCCTCGGCCCGGGAGCGCGCGCGGCATCGCTGGCGGGCCTGACCGTGCTCACCGTGCTCGCTCTCGGCGTGCCGCTCGTCTCGCTCGTGCTGCGCATGCTCCAGGGCAGTCGTACGCCGCTGGACCTGCTCGAACTCGGATCGGCGGCGCTCACCTCGCTCGGCGTCTCGTTCGCCGGTGCGGTGCTCGCCGTGCTGCTGGCGCTGCCGGTCGGGATCATGGCCGCGCGCTACCGCACGCGCTCGGTGCGCACCATCGAGACCGTCTCCTACACCGGGCACGCCCTTCCCGCCGTGGTCGTCGGCCTGTCGCTGGTCTTCCTCACCCTCGCGGTGCTGCCCTTCGCGTATCAGACGGTGGTGATTCTCGCCTTCGCCTACGCCGTCCTCTTCCTGCCCAAGGCGATCGGCGCAACGCGCAGTGCGACAGCCTCCGTGTCCCCCGTGCTCGAGCAGACCGCGCGCACCCTCGGTCGCGGGCCGCTGCGCGCGTGGTCGCAGACGACGCTGCGCCTCACCCTGCCCGGCATCGCCGCGGGCGGCCTGCTCGTGCTGCTCACCGCGATGAAGGAACTCCCCGCGACCCTCATGCTGCGCCCGACCGGACTGGACACCCTGGCCACCGAACTGTGGAGCCGCACGGAGATCGCGGCATACGGTTCGGCCGCCCCCTATGCGATCGCCCTGGTGATGATCGCGGCGATCCCGGCCTGGCTCCTGGGCAGGACGATGACCCGCACCGTCGACAGCGGCGCGGATACTGTGGAGCCGTGACCAGCGTCGACGTGCGCAGCCTGACGGCGGGCTATGGCGCGCTCACCGTGCTCGAGGACATGGACCTGCACGTGCCCTCCGGGTCCGTCGCTGCCGTTCTCGGTCCGAGCGGATCGGGCAAGACGACGCTGCTGCGTGTGCTCGCCGGCTTCCTCAAGCCGATCTCCGGCACCGTGAGCTTCGGCGATCGACTGGTCGCCGGCGCGGGTCCGGGCTTCCCGCACGCCTTCGTCCCGCCGGAGAAGCGTCGCGTCGGCATCGTGCCGCAGGAGGGCGCGCTCTTCCCGCACCTCGACGTCAGCGCGAATGTCGGCTTCGGCCTCCCGCACTCGCCGTCGGAGCGCGCGCAGTCCGCGGCTCGCGTCGAGGAGGCGCTCGAGATGGTCGGCATGCTCGACTACGCCCACACGCGACCGCACGAGCTCTCCGGCGGCCAGCAGCAGCGGGTCGCTCTCGCCCGCGCCCTCGCACCCAAGCCCGATGTCGTCCTGCTCGATGAGCCCTTCACCGCCCTCGACGCCGCACTGCGGGTGCGCCTGCGCGCAGAGGTCCGCGAGCTCCTGCGCGGGCTCGGTACGACGGCCATCCTCATCACGCACGACCAGGAGGAGGCCCTGTCTACGGCGGACCTGGTCGCGGTGATGCGCGATGGCCGCATCGTCCAGGTCGGCTCGCCGCTGGAGGTGTACGACGTACCCGCGGACCTCGGCGTCGCGCGATTCGTCGGCGACGCCGTCGAGTTGCCCGCGGTCATCTCGGGCGGTCGCGTGGCGTGCGCCCTCGGCGAGGTGCCCTCCCATGAGTCCACCCCCACCGCCGACGGCGACGCGGTGGTGGTCCTGCGTCCCGAGCAACTCGTGCTCTCGTGCCCGGTGCCTCCGGCCGCCGGCGCTCCCGGTTCCGGCACGGTGCGCGAGACGTCGTACCACGGCCACGACTCGCTCCTGCGCGTGCAACTGATCGACGGCACGGTCATCCCGGTGCGCGTGCCGGGCGGGACGCCACCCCCGCGGCCCGGAGACGACGTCGTCGTGAGCGTCACCGGCCCGGGGCGCGTGTATCCGGCCTAGGTAGCGCAGTAGTCCTTGATCTTCGCGACCTGCCCGCCGAGGGCCTCGGCCACCTGGGCCGGCCCAACGCCGACCGTGGAGAGCGTGACCGAGAGCCAGTCGGCGCCAGTGGCCACCTCGAGGTTGCCCTGCTCGTCCGGGATCTGGCCGCAGAGTTCGATCCTGGCCTTGTCGATCTCCTCAGCTGACTCCGCGACGATGACGACGATGCCCCCGGCCTCGCCCAGCGCACACGTCACCGCGGTCGCCGCGATGGCGTCCTGCACCGGCTCGCTCGCCGTCTCGGAGCACGCCAGGCCGGCAGCCTCGAGCTTCGGGATCACCTCATCCGGTGCGAGCGGAGCGGGGGAGCCGCCGCAGGCGGTGAGGGTGAGCGCGACGGCGCCTGCGGCGAGGTAACGAGTGACCTTCATTCGGGCACCCTACCTCCGCCATGCATCCGGTTTTGCGCACCGAACGGGGAGCTATTGCGGGAAAACATCCCCGTTCGGTGCGCAAACCGTCGTTAGGAAGCGCGCACTCCCGTCGGGTCACCGACGCCGGAGATGCACATCCCGAAGTGGCGCACCTTGCCACCGGCCGGGATGGAGCCGCCCCAGTTAGGCGCGGTCACCACGACCACCGGGCCGACCTTGACGACCGATCCGCTCCACGACTGCGTCATCGTCGTGCCGGGCGCCAGTGTGAAGCCGGCCGTCCACGTCGAGACGGCGCGGGTCGTGGGATTGGCGACCTCCAGGGTGTAGCAGGCTCCGCTCTGCCAACGCGAGTCCACCGTGAAGCGGGCGGTGAGTCCACCGGGT
>JALQSY010000191.1 GCA_023264215.1 Candidatus Nanopelagicales bacterium | reverse complement strand
GCCTGCGTGGCGAGCTGTCGCGCCCGGCGCCACCCGACCTCAGTCATGCCCGCAACCGCGTCGCCGTGCTCCTCGCGCCACCGCAGCACCTTGCGGGCGTTGTTGCGCGCGGACTCAGGCACGGCGTAGGTGTCCGCGTCCACGGCGGGCTCGTCAGCGGGCTCGTCGGCGGCCGGCGGCTCGTCCTCTTCGACGCCCGGCCCGGTCAACTGCGCGAGCAAGTCGTCGAACGACGCACCGTCCGACAGGACCGGCACGAAGTCCGGGTCGACGCCCTCCATCCCGGCGCGGATCTCGTCCGCCGTCAGCCCGGCCAGCGGGGCGATGGTCGCCACCGCCGCCGCATTGGCTTGACGGACCTGCGCGCGGTCCAGCGGCGTAGGCTCGTCGAGGTCCATCCACTCGATTTCCTCGGCGCCCGTCCACTCGGGGTCCACCAGCGACAGCAGCCGGAGCAGCGCCGGGGTGATCTGGACCTCTTGGTACGACGACACCGCCCGCTGCAGCCCGCGCCGCACCTGGGAGTCGTCCGACGACAGGCCCGACGGCGTGTCACCGAACCACACCGCCTGCGGGATGGACTCGACGGCCGCAATCGCCCGGCGGGCCGTCGCGTCGAGGTCCGCCCAGCCGCCCGCCGACATCGGATGCCGCTCATACCCGTCCTGCGCGTCGATGACGCCCACGCCGACCGACGACAGCGCCCGCGCGAACGACTGGATGCGGGCTAGCACCTGCTCACGCGTCGCCCGGCCCGCGCTCATCTTCTCGACGTACCCGGCGAGACGCAGGATGGACACCGACGCCCGCTGCGCCAGACCAGACGCCGAAGCGTCCAGCACCTCGCGCTGCATCAGGGCGTCGTAGTACCGCTCCAGCACGGGGAGGTCCCGGCCGCTGCGCTCGTACCGACGCCGCTCCGACAGCGGGAACCCGCCCATGTAGACGGTGTGCGACCAGTGGACGACGGCCGCCTGCCCGACGGTGGGGGAGATCTGGTACTCCGTCGGCAGCCTGTACCGCTCGTCCAGCGCATCCCGGCCCCACGCCAGCACCGACACCTCGGGCCAGCCGTACACCTGCACCCGCTTCGTCCGCGCGCCGCGCAGCCGCGGACGGGCGAGGTCGCCGCGGTCGGGGATCGACACCGCGAGCGCCCCGCCGTACTGGCGCCCGAGGATGGCGAGCCGCAGCGCCTGACGGGTGACGCCGAACGCCGCGTCGACCTCGGCGCACGCGTCGGGCTCGTCGTCGCGCCGGACCCGGTAGCCGCGCCGAAACGCCTCGCGGGGCAGCATCTCCACCGCGCGGCCGGCGTACACCGACTGCTCGATCCATGTGTCGATCTGTGCGTAGGACAACGGCTCACGCGCCCGCACCCGCAGCGCCGCGCCGGGGTCCCGCGACGGATCCCCGAGGCCGGTCAGCGCCGATTCGATGGCGTCGGATGCCGCGTGACGGCTCACCCGCTCCGGCTCGACCGCAGGGGCGGGCGCAGGGGCGGGCCGAAGCCGGGACAGCACGTCGTCGAGGATGCTCATGGTCCGCACCTACCGCGTCGCGGGCCAGCCTACCACGGGCGACGGCTCACAGCATGGACCAGTCGGCCGTCGACGGGGACTGACGCGCCGCCACCATCGCCCACACCAGCGCGTCGACTTGGTCGTCATGCACGCCGGCCGGAAACCGAAGCATCTCCGTGCGAGCGCCGGCAGCCAGTCCGCCCGCCGCGGTAGCAGCACCTGCCCCGCGTGCATGGCCTCCATCGTTCCCGACTCGGCCAGCCGCTGCACCTTGTCGCGCGCCGCCCGCTCACCCCGCAGCCCCGGCACGACGGGCGACAACTCCGCGATGAGCGCGTCGCCGTTCGCCGCGCGCTCGACGACGACGGCATCGGCCCGCCAGCGCTGCGCCACGTCCGCCACCATCGCCCGCTGCGCCGGGTACTCCGCGCGGACCCGCTCGACGTGCAGGACGTACCGCCGGGCGCCGACGACGCCGACGACGACCGCCACGCAGTAGTCCGACGTCTCCGAGCCCCGGAACGCGAGGTCGACGCCGACGACAACGCGCTCGCACGCCACCCGCTGCGCCATCGGGTCGAGGTCGTACCGCACCGACAGCCAGTCCTCGCGGATGAGCGCGCCCCCCGCCGGGGCCGGTCGCTGCTGGTACAGCGCCGCCACGTCGCGCGGGATGACGGTACGGTGCATGTCCGCGATGCGCTCGGCGCCCATGATGGCCGGGTCCAGCGGTGCCCCCAACGGCCGCCCGAGCGGGTCGTCGGCCTCGGCCTCCAGCCGGTAGTTCAGCACCGTCCACCGGCCCGGTTGCTCGCGCGTGAGCCGGCCGACTAGGTCGTCCTCGTGCCAGCGCGTGTGCATGACGACGATGCCGCTTCCGTTCGCCAGCGCGCGGGTGAGCACGACGCCCGAAAACCAGTCCCACACGCTGTCACGGGTGGCCTTGCTGTACGCCGCTGACGTGTCTTTGATCGGGTCGTCGACGACGATGAGGTGCGGCGAGCGCCCCGTCAGCGCGCCCCCGACGCCCACGGCGATGTACCGCCCCGCGCCCGAGACGCGCCAGTTGTCCACGCGGTCGACGTCCGCCCGCCGGTAGCCGTCTGCGCGGTCGACGTCCCGCCGGGCCAGCGACGGCATCGCGAGCCGGTAGTCGTCCCACGTCGCCATCTCGCGCGTCGCCCGGCTGTGGTCGACGGCGAGGTCTGCCGAGTACGACGCGAGCGCCACCGTGTGCCCCGTGCGGGCGAGGTGCCACAGGGGCCAGCGGCGGGCCACGATCTCCGACTTGCCGTGCTGCGGCGGCGCCGTGATGATGACGCGCGGCGCCTCACCCCGCACCGTCTGCGCGCTCACGTCCTCCAGCACGCCGCATAGGTGCCGGTGCCAGTCCGCCAGCCGGTACGGCCCCCGCGGCGTCGGCGGGCCAGCCTCACACCACGCCGGCAGCGAGTCGCGCGCCAGCGCCAGCCGGGCCAGCCGCGCCACCTCGCGCCGCGCGTCCGCCGGCAGCGACCGTAGCAGCGCCCGGTCTGCCTCCGACAGCGGCATCACTCCCCCGCGGTGTCGTCGTCGGGCTCGTCCACCGCGTCGAGCACGTCAGCCGGGGACGCCCCGGAGAGACGGGCGACGGCCTGGGCAGCGATGACGGTAGCGTCCACCGCGACCTCCGACCGGGTCGTCTCCGCGAGCCCCGTCTGCGCCGACGTCGAGCGGTAGACGTCGAGCCCGAGCCGTCCGATGGTCGCGGCCTCGGACGGCGACAGGTCACCGGCCGCCAGCGACTGCCCGGCCCGCGTCATGGCGCCGACGATGAGCTGCGACGCCGCCTTGCGCATCCGCCGCGCCTCGCGCAGCGCCTCGACGTCCGCCTCACGCTGGAGCGCGTCGAGCCCGGCGACGTACCGAGCGTCAGCACGCCACCGCGAAATGGTCTGCACCGAGAT
>JALQSY010000190.1 GCA_023264215.1 Candidatus Nanopelagicales bacterium | reverse complement strand
CCTGCGTCTGGGACCCCTCGGGCCCGCGGGCAAGGACCCCGGGGCTGTCGCCGCGCTCGTCACGCGCGGGGTCGATGCCCTCGACGCCTACTTCGCGCGCTACCTGCCCCAACTGGTGCTCGCGGTCATCGTGCCCCTCGCCGTGCTCGCGACCGTGCTCGGCCAGGACCTGCTCAGCGCCGTGATCATCGCGGTCACGCTGCCGCTCATCCCGGTCTTCATGATCCTCATCGGGCTCTACACCCGGTCGCGCGTCGATCGGCAGTGGCAGACCCTGAGCCGCCTGTCGGGGCACTTCCTGGATCTCGTCGCCGGACTGCCCACGCTCAAGGTGTTCGGTCGCGCGAAGCGCCAGGCGACGGCCATCCGCGCGATGGGAGAGCGCTATCGCAGCACGACGATGGGCGTGCTGCGCATCACCTTCCTGTCGTCGTTCGCCCTCGAACTCCTCGCCAGCCTCTCGGTCGCGCTCGTCGCGGTGACGGTGGGCGTGCGGCTGGCGGAGGGGCAGGTCAGCTTTTCCGTCGCGCTCTTCGTGCTCATCCTCGCGCCCGAGGCCTACCTGCCCATCCGGCTCGTCGGCCAGCACTTCCACGCCGCAGCGGAGGGCCTCGGCGCGGCGGAGGAGGTGTTCGCGCTGCTCGAGCAGCAGTCGCCGACCGGCGGCACGCAGGCACCCCCTTCCCATCCCACCATCGCCTTGGACGGCGTCAGCCTCACCTATCCCGGTCGCGACCACCCGGCGCTGGACCCCACGACCGCGGTCCTTCCGCCCGGGTCGCTCATCGCCCTGGTCGGCGCGAGCGGCGGCGGCAAATCCTCGCTGCTGTCGGTCCTGCTCGGCTTCGTCGCGCCGACAGCCGGTCGTGTGATGCTCCAGGAGCGCAGAGACGCGAGCAGCACCGATGTCAGCCTGGAGGACGTCGACCTGGCGCAGTGGCGGCGCTTGATCGGCTGGGTGCCGCAGCACCCGCATCTGGTCGCTCCCGGCCACGCTCACCCCACGATCGTCGAGGCCGTGCGACTCGGGGATCCGACCGCGGACCAGTCGCGGGTCGAACGCGCGCTTGCCGATGCCGGGATCCTCGCGGAGGTCCAGCTCATGCCCGAGGGGCTCGCGACGGCCGTCGGCGAGCTGAGCGCCGGACAGGCGCGACGGGTGGCCCTCGCACGTGCACTGCTCACCGACCCGCAGATCCTGCTGCTCGACGAGCCGACCGCGTCGCTCGACGGGATCAGCGAGGACGCGGTCATCACCGCCCTGCTCAGCGCCCGGGACGCCGGCCGCACGGTGATCGTCGTCGCCCATCGGCCCGCTGTCGTCGATGCAGCGGACATCGTCGTGCACGTCGGCACCGAACCACGCCCGGTCGCCGAGCAGCAGCGGATCGCGACGCTGCGCCGCACCGCCGTGACGGCGAGGGACTTCTGATGCGCCAGATGTGGCGTGCCATGAGCATGCAGCGCGGGCGACTCGCCGTTGCTGCACTCTTCGGCGTCATCGCCGCAGCCAGCACCGTCGCTCTCCTCGGCACTTCCGGATGGCTCATCTCCTACGCCGCTGAGCTCCCCCCGGTGCTGTCGCTGTCGGTCGCGGCGGTCATGGTGCGTTCCTTCGCGCTGAGCCGATCGGTGTTCCGCTACCTCGAGCGGCTCGTGGGCCACGACGCGGCGTTCCGCGGGCTCACCGAGCTGCGCGTGCGAATCTACGACCGGCTCGAACGCCTCGCCCCTGTCGGGCTGCTGCGCTTCGGGCGAGGGGACCTGCTCGCTCGACTCGTCGCCGACGTCGACGCGGCACTCGATCTCCCGCTGCGCGTGGTGCTGCCGTGGGTCCAGGCGGCGGTCGTGTCCGTCGCGACCGTCGCCTTCCTCGCCTGGCTCGTACCCGGAGCCGGGCTGGCGCTGGGCGTCGTGCTCATCATCGGCCTCGTCGTCGTCCCCTGGATCGTCGCGGCCATAGCGGCGCGGTCCGAGCGGCGACTCGCCCCGACACGCGGCGCGCTGAGCGCGAGCGTGGTGACAGGGCTGGACGGAGCAGCCGACCTCCTCGCCTTCGGCGCCGTCGATGCGGCCCTGGCTGACATCGACCGACGCGACAGCGAGCTCACCGCCGTCGCCCGGCGCGAGTCCGCGGGTCTCGGACTCGGGGTGGGCCTGAGCACTGCCCTGCAGGGCGCGGCCGTCATCGCCTGCCTCGTCGCCGCGATCCCCGCGGTGACCGATGGGCGCATCGGACCCGCGTGGCTGGCCGTCGCCGCCCTCCTGCCGCTCGCGGCGTACGACATCGTCGCCATGCTTCCGTCGTCGGCACTCGCCTATCAGCGCGTGCGCGGCTCCGCAGTCCGGCTCAACGAGGTGCTGGATGCTCCCGATCCCGTGCACGACCCCCGCGAGGCGCTTCCGCTGCCGCGTCCGCCGCTGCCGGTGCGCTGCCGCGGCCTGGTCGCCGCGTGGACCGATGAGCCCGTCCTGCGAGGGGTCGACCTCGACGTCGCCGTGGGCGAGCGCGTCGCGGTCGTGGGCCCGAGCGGCGCCGGCAAGTCCACCCTGGCGATGGTCCTGCTCCGCTTCCTGGGCTACGACGCGGGCAGCGTGCACCTGTCCGGGACGGAACTGCGCGAACTCGACGGCGATGCGGTGCGCGAGGAAGTGGGTTTGCTGACCCAGGATGCGCACATCTTCGACACGACGGTGCGGGAGAACCTCCATCTCGGCGATCCGCGCGCGAGCGACGACGAGTTGCGCGCGGTACTCGCGCGAGTCGGCCTCGCCGGGTGGCTCGCCGCCCTGCCGCGCGGACTCGATGCCGATCTGGGACCGCACGGTGCGGCCATCTCGGGGGGCGAGCGACAGCGGCTGGCCCTGGCACGGCTCCTGCTCGCCGAGCGCCGGCTGCTGGTGCTCGACGAGCCCACCGAGCACCTCGATCCGCAGGCCGCGGACGCGCTGACGGACGATCTGCTGGCGGTGACGGCGGGGCGCTCGACGCTGCTCATCACCCACCGCCTGCGAGGCCTGGACCGCGTGGATCGCATCGTGGTGCTCGTCGCCGGTCAGGTTAGGGCACTGGGCACGCACGCCGAACTCCTCGCACAGGGCGGCTGGTACGCCGAGCGCTGGCGAGCCGAGCAGGAGCGCGGGGACCTGGCGGCGCTCATGGACGCGATCCCGGCCGGCACCGCACTGATCCGCTGACACCGTGGTGGCACCGCCCGGGCGGCTGACGACCCTGAACGTCCCGGCTAATGACACTTGCGGCCGCGGCTAAGTGTCAACAGCCGGGATGTTCGCTGGCAATCCGGCACTGACACCGTGGTGCCACGGTGGTGGGCCGACCCGATCGTGACGGGGAGCCTCAGGGAGTCCATGATGGAGGCGACTGCACGTGCAGCCACCTACCTCGAGGAGCCACCATGCCGCGCATCGGACGCGCCATTGCCCGCACCGCCGTCGTCGCCGGGACCGCTACC
>JALQSY010000018.1 GCA_023264215.1 Candidatus Nanopelagicales bacterium | reverse complement strand
TCCGCAAGCCGCAGGGTGATGCGATCGCCGACCTGGCCCTGCACAACTTCATCGAGATGCGGGACTCGGTCAACTCTCCGGTCTACCAGGCGGTGCATCGAGCGGAGCAGGTGCTTCATCGAGCGCTCGGCGACCGCTACAAGACGCGCTACGAGATGGTGTCCTTCAGCAACACGCCGTACGCCGAGATCGAGCCGACGGTGCGTCGCCAGCGCACCATCGCGGGCGTCGCCACGGCGGTCGGGCTGGCAGGGCTCGCCTACCTCGGTTTCGCAGCTCGCCGCCGCTGATCAGCGCACCGCGGCGGAGTCGAAGGAGTATCCGAAGCCCTTGCGGGTGACGATGCACTCGCCGATCCCGGTGGGAGCCAGCAGGATGCGCAGCCGGCGCACGTACTCGGTCACCGAGCCCTCGGTGCGCCATGCCGAGCCCCAGACGGCCCGCAGCAGCGCCTCGCGGCTGAACACCACGTCAGGGTGGGCGGCCAGGTGATGCAGCAGCGTCAGCTCGCGCGCGGACATGCGCACCGGGGATTCGTCGACGTAGGCCATCCGGCGCCGCGCATCGATACGCAGCCGCCCGATCTCGACGTCCTGAAGGTCCGCCGCGGGAGCGGGCGTGGGAGCGAGCGCACGCGGATCGAGTACGACGACGTCGTACTCCATCGACTCGACGGGCAGCCGCCCTGTCGCGTCGGCGTGATCGCGCATCTCGACGACGTAGCCGGCGCCCCCCAGCACGTCCACGAGACCGCTGACGTGGCCATCGGGCGCCGTGCCCAGCAGGAGTATGCGCGGACGATCGCCGACTGAGTCACCTGTGGACATGGATCCCCCCGAATCCCTGTGCGCCATCCCCCGTGGTGGCGCACCGACATAGTGGCACACCCCACCGACACCGCGCCCGTCGTCAGGGGCGGGACTACAGGCCGAGCTCGGCCCGCGCTGCGTCGAACGCCGCCGCCGGGTCGAGCACGTCGAGCAGGATGCTGCGCATCCCCACGGCCAGGCCGCCCTCGACGTACGCAGGGTTGTCGTCGATGAAGACGATCGCGTCCGGCGGCAGGCCCAGCCCGATAGCCGCGACGAGATACGGCTGCGGGTCGGGCTTGCGAATGCCGAGCTCGGACGAGTCGATGAGCACGGGGAAGTCGTCGAACCACGGCCGGGCCTCGACCCACTCGCGGCCCTGGAAGTCCATGAGCTCGTTGCTGAGGATGCCCAGCCCCTTGCCGGCCGCGATGCACTCGGCTATCAGCACCATGGCCTCGGGACGCTCGGGCTCGACCCCCGGCTGCTGGAACATCGCGCGCATGAGGTGGGGGTGTCCATCGAGCGGGGCGCCATTGGCCACCGCCGTGTCGGCGAAGGTGAGCCAGTAGTCGCGCTCGGTGATCTCGCCCTTGCGGTAGCGCTCCCACGTCTCATCCGGGGCGGTCCACTCCAGCGGTCCCCGGCCGACGACGGTGCCGGCCGGCAACCCCTGCAGCCGCTCGTAGTCATCGGCGATCTCCCACGCGGACTTGAAGAGCACGACGCCGACGTCGAGAAGCAGGGCCTGCGCGGATTCCATGGGGCCATCCTGCACGTCGGCCGCGCGAACCCCTACCCGGCCGGGCCGGATGGCGGGACGGTCGCGCTAGGACGACAGCTCGGCCAGGGTCGCGATCGCGTCGAGGGACTCGGGATTGGCGAGCGCGTCGCGATTGCGCACGGGCCGGCCATTGACGGTGTCGGCCACGGCGATCTCGGCCAACTTGCCGGTGAGGGTGCGGGGGAGTTCGGTCACGGCAGCGATGACGGCGGGCACGTGACGCGGGGAACCGCGCTCGCGCAGCGTCGAGCGGATGAGTCCTCGCAGGTCGTCATCGAGGCTCGCCCCGGGCGCGAGCACGACCAGCAGCACCATCCGCGTGTCCCCGTCCCACGACTGCGCGAAGGCGAGGGCATCGACGACCTCGGGCACGTGCTCGAGAGCGGCGTAGATCTCACCGGTGCCGATGCGCACCCCGGCGACGTTGAGGGTGGCGTCCGAGCGGCCGTGGATGATGAACCCGCCGCTGTCGGTGCGCGACGTCAGGTCACCGTGCGTCCAGACGCCGGGGAACCGAGCGAAGTAGGTGTCGTGCAGCCGGCTCCCGTCATCGTCCCCCCAGATGCCCAGCGGCACCGTCGGGAAGGTGTTGCGGCATACCAGCTCGCCGGGGGTGTCATCGCCGGTGACCTGCCCGTGGTCGTCGTAGACGACCACGTCCATGCCGAGCGTCGGACGGGTGATCTCACCCGGCCAGACCGGCAGGGTCGGGGACGCGGAGAGGAAGCAGCCGACGAGATCGGTGCCCCCGGAGATCGGCTGCGGCATGACACCGTCACCGAGTTCGTCGACCAGCCACCGGGCGGTCGCCTCGGTGAGCGGTGATCCGGTGACCAGGACCATGCGCAGGTCATCGAGTTGCCTGCCCTCGGCGAGGCTGCGTCCCTCGGCCCGCATCGCATCGAGCAGGCGCGCGCCCAGGCCGAGGTGGGTGAGGTCGGCGATGTCGGCGAGCTCGAAGAGCGCATCGGACGACGGGTACGTCGGAGCGGCGTCGTGCAGGACGAGGGTCGCTCCGGTCGCCAGGACGGACACGGCCCAGTTCCACATCATCCAGCCGGTCGTCGTGTAGAAGCAGACTCGATCGCCGGGACCGAAGTCGCCGTGCAGCCCGGCCTCCACCAGATGCTTGACCAGCACCCCGCCCGCGCGGTGGACCAGGCACTTGGGCTTGCCCGTCGTGCCCGATGAGAACAGGACGTACGCCGGATGGTCGAAGGGCAGGGCCTCGGTGCGCAGGGGCTCGCCCGCGTGACGCCGTTCGACATCGGCCAGCAGGTCGACCTGCAGGATGCGGGTGCTCCCGGCCACGCAGCGCGCCGCGATGCCCGCGACGTCGACGACATCGGGATCGACCGGGCTGGTGGGGTCGTCGGCACCGGGAACGACGAGCAGGGACCGCACGCTCGGCAGCGATCGGGTGAGTTCGACGAGGTGATCGCGACGGTCGTGGCGCTTGCCCGCCCACCGGTACGAGGTCGTGCCGACCAGGAGCACCGGGTCGAGCTGCCCGAAGCGGTCCACGATGGCCGGCACGCCGAACTCCGGCGCCGCGCTCGACACGACGGCCCCGACGGCGAGGCTCGCGAGCGTGACGACCAGCGCGTCGATTCCGACCGGCAGGACCATCGCGACGCGATCCCCCGGAGCGACGCCGCGCGCGCGCAGTCCGGCCGCGAGGGCGCCGACACGCTCGACCAACTCGTCACGGGTGACAGTGGCGACAACGCCGATCCCGTCGCCGACCTCGGCCGTCTGGACGACGATGGGCCCGTGCGCGTCGCGCTCCGGCACCTCCCTGAGGTAGGTGTCGACGATGTTCAGGGCGGACCCCGGGAAGAAGATGGCCTGAGGCAACTCGGCCGGGACCGCCGCGTCCGCCCCGCGCGAGCCGATCACGCCGAAGTGGTCCCAGACCAGGGACCAGAAGGCGTCGGGCTCGGCGATCGACCACGCGTGCAGGTCGTCGTAGTCGCCGAGATCGCGGCCGGCGACGGCTCCGGCGGCCTGGGCGAAGGCGGCCATGCGGGTCGGATCACCGCGCGGGGTGAAGACCGGTTCGCCCATGACGGCATCCTGTCACCGGGCGCTCCGCGGACGCGTACCGTGGGGGTCCCGGAGCCAGGAGGACCAGCGTGGACGACGCGCAGCGGCGTACGGGCGCGCAGGATGATCAGCGGCCCATGAGCGCACAGGATGCGCTCTGGCTCACCATGGACCGGCCCAACAACCTCATGGTGATCGATGGCGTCATGCTCTTCGACTCCGCACCGGACTGGTCCGAGCTGATGCGTGCCACGACCGAACGCGTCATCGACCGATTCCCGGTCTTCCGCTCGCGCGCTCTGCTCGGCGACAGCGGCTGGGTCTGGACGATCGATCCGCACTTCGCGCTCGACCGCCACCTGCATCGCGTCAGCCTCCCGGCACCAGCGGGCACCGATGAGCTCGAGCGGTACGTCGCGGAGCAGCGTGCCCGCCCCCTCGATCGCGATCGCCCGCTGTGGGAGATCACCCTGGTGGACGCGGTGACGCTGGACGACGGCCGTGTCGGCGCGGCCCTGGTCTGCCGCTTCCATCACGCGATGGCCGACGGTGTCCGGCTCACGCAGGTGATGCTGAGCCTGTGCGACACGACCGATCCGCACGTGTCGGCGATGGTGGCGCGCGAGGGCCCCGAAGGCGGCCCCTGGGGCATCGCCTCCGGCATCGCGGGCGCCGCCGGAGAGGCGCTGGCCGACGCAGCCCGAGCGGTCGCTCGGGGGGCGACGGCGCTGGCGCGCGACACCCGCCAGGCTCTGGAGTCCACGTGGGTGATCGGCGGCGAGGTCGTGCGCAGCCCCGGTCGGCTCATCGACGCGTTCGAGGCGATGGGCCTGGACAACCGATTCGCCAACACGACCGCGTCCGTGGCGAAACTGGCGCTTCGCGGATCGACCGCCACGACGGTCTGGAGCGGCAAGCCCGGGGTGCGCAAGGCGGTCGCGTGGTCTCCGCCGCTGTCCCTCGATGAGGTCAAAGGAGTCGGTCGCGACCACGGCGCGAGCGTCAACGATGTGCTCCTCACCGCCGTCGCGGGCGGCCTGCGACGCTACCTGCGCGAACGCGGCACGGACGAGGTCGACGAGATCGAGTGGATGGTGCCGGTCAACCTGGTGCCGATCGCCGAGAACCTGCCCGAGGACCTCGGCAACTTCTTCGCCCTGGTGATGGCGGTGCTACCCCTGGAACCGAGCGACCCGGTCGAGCGGCTCCGGCGCACCCGCGACCGCATGGACCGCATCAAGCGCTCCGAGGAGCCGATCATCACCTTCGGGGTCCAGCGCGGCATCTCGGCCGCGCCCCGCCCGGTGAGCACGGCGCTCACCGACTTCTTCGCCAACAAGGCGGTGGGAGTCCTGACCAATGTCCCCGGCCCCCGGGCCCCGCTGACCTTCGCGGGAGTGGGGGTGCACCAGGTCATCGGCTTCGCGCCGTCCTCGGGTGACCAGCCGATGACGTGCACGGTCTTCTCGTACGCCGGCACCGTGACGATCGGCTTCGCCACCGATGCCGTCCTCGTGCCCGATCCCCGTGAACTCGTCGACGGGACGGTCGCCGAGCTGCGAACACTGGTAGACATGTCGTCGTGAACGAGGAGACCTACACCCAGGCGATGCTGGTCGTCGCCCAGGTGTTCGAGATCATCGCCGCGGGCGTGCTCATGGTCGGCCTCTTCTTCGCCGCGTTCGTGTCCCTGCGCCTGTGGCTGCGATCGCGCAGCGGCGATGCGGCGTACAAGCTGATGCGCCAGACGTTCGGCGGCGTGCTCCTGCT
This sequence comes from Candidatus Nanopelagicales bacterium, assembly GCA_023264215.1. The sequence continues at coordinate 13,072 of JALQSY010000018.1, read as the reverse complement.
GAGCCTGGAGATCCTCGTGGCCGGCGACCTCATCCGCACAGTGGCTGTCGCGCCCACCCTGGACAACGTCATCGTGCTGGGCCTGATCGTCCTCATCCGCACGTTCCTGTCGTTCTCCCTCGAGATCGAGATCGACGGGGTCCCGCCCTGGCGCAAGGCCCTGGTGAGCGGGGCATCGGTCATCGGACAGGCACAGCGCACGGCACGCGCCGTCCCCGACGCGAGCGATCCGCAGGCCCGCTAGGCGCGATGTCGTCCGTCCCTCCGTCCGGCGCCGCGTCGACGCCTCCCGACGACGCCAATCGCGACTTCGCCGCCGCGACCTTCGCGATCGTCGTGCTGCTGTCGGCGACGAGCGGGATCGTCGATGCAGTGGCGTTCGCTCGCTTCGGCGTCTTCGTCGCCAACCAGACCGGCAACCTCGTGATCGTCTCGCTGAGCCTGGCCCGGGAGCAGCCGGTCGAGACGCAGATCGCGTCGGTCCTCGCACTGACCACCTTCACGATCGGCGTCTTCGTCGCCGTACTCCTGCGCAAGCTGCTCCTGCGTCGGATGCCCCAGGCCCGCACCCGCGTCGTGATGCTGAGCCTGGAGGCGATCCTCATCGCGCTCACCGGCCTGGGTGTCGTGATCTGGGGCACCAAGCAGTTCGCGTACGTCGCCGTCGTGATGCTGTCCCTGTCGCAGGCGATCCAGGCGGCCGTCGTGACGCGGATCATCGGCCTGGCCGTGCAGACGGTCGTGATCAACACCGCGCTGGTGCAATCCGCCGAGGCGTGGGCCGTCGGCCGCCGCCGAGCCGCGGCAATCGCCTTCGGCACTCCCATCGGCTACCTGATCGGCGCCTTCACCGGCGCGATCCTGCTGAGATTCCCGCCGCCGACGGCTCTCATGAGCGCCCTGATCACCGCGGCGGCGGCACTGGTGACCGCGCACGTCATCCGCGTGCGCGGCGGTCGGATCGAATAGCGACTACGCCACGTCGAGGCGTGCCACCCGGCGACGAGCATTGCGCTGCGACGGCGACTGGCGGCCCAGCACGGCGCTCATCCCCGCGAGCAGCGCGCCGACAGCGGGCCGGGCGACGGCGAGCGGCACGGGCGGCAGGCCGAGCAGCCGGCGCTGATCGGCAGGCAACGTCGCGATCGCTCCGGCGACGAGCACGCCGTACGGCGGTCGCGCGGGCAGGGGCAGTGGCGCGTTGCGGATGAACCGCACGGTGCGATCGCTGGCCTCCGAGCGCCTCAGCAGCGGTGCGAATCCCGCCAACTGCTCGTCGAGCTCGGCGACTGAGCGCGGTGGCGCATCGACGCCGACGAGCTCGCCGGCCTTGGCCCACTCGCGCACGTAGGCATCCTCGCCGCCCGGGATCGGCCCTCCCCACACGCGATGCGTCGCGAGGAAGGAGTCGGTGAAGGCGACATGCACCCAGCGCAGCAGATCGGGGTCGCTGGCGGAGTACGCCCGCTCGACACCGTCGGCGTCGTAGGTGCCGCGCACCTTGCGATGCAGGCCGCGCACGCGCGCGCATTCCCGGTCCGCCTGCGCGGTGTCGCCGAAGGTGACGACGGTGAGCCACTGGGTCGTGCCGGCGAGTCTGCCGAGCGCGTCCTCCTCGTAGCGCGAGTGCTCCTGCACCCCGGCAAGTGCGGCCGGATGCAGGGCCTGGACCAGCAGGGCACGCACGCCGCCGACGAGGGTCGGCAGGGATCCGTGCACCGCCCAGGCCGCGGACCCCGGGCCGAAGTAGCCGGTGTCCGCGCCCTGCTCGAGTTGGCGCACCCATTCCGGCTGCCCGTCGGGATCGCCGGACACCAGTCGCCGGAATCCGCCCGCGATGAGGTCGGCGGCAGCCTCGATGGGGTTCACCCCTCTAGCGTGCCGTGCCGACGCCGAGGGCGCAAAAGGGTTGCCCTCGCCGTCAGTTCACCCGCGGCTAGGCCGGGTCGCGCAGGGCAATGAGCGCCGCCTCGGCGAGCAATCGCGTGCCGATCGAGATCGCGCGCTCGTCGATGTCGAAGGTCGATGCGTGCAGATCCAGCCGCGGTCGGTCGCCGAAGTGCGTCCCGAGTCGGGCATACGCCGATCGCGCATGCTCGCCGTACCAGGCGAAGGTGTCCGCACCCATGGAGCGCGGCGCCTCGATCACGCCGGCGTCGCCGACGACCTCGCGCGCCGCCCGGTGCAGGACATCCACGGCGTCCGCGTCGTTGATCACCGGTGGCGTGCCGCGCTGATAGGCGATGACGTGCGTGGCGCCCGTGCCTGCCAGCAACTCGTCGACGACCTCGCGCACCACCGACTCGGCACGATCCCACGCCCGGCGGTCGGCACACCGCACGGAGCACCGCAGGACCCCGTGGGCCGGGATCACGTTGGCCGCATCACCGGCGTGCACGGACCCGAATGCGACGACGACCTCCTCGTCGCCGTTGCCCGGCGGCCCCTCGGGCGCCCCGAGGCGACGGCGCACCCGCTCGGGGAAGGCGGTCGTGAATCGACCGATGACATCGATGAGGTCGACCGTGAGCTGCGGCCGAGCGGTGTGACCGCCCGGGCCGCTGATGACGATCTCCACGGAGTCCGAGGCGGAGGTCAGCGCGCCTGCGCGCAGTCCGATCTGGCCGAGGTCGATCTTGGGATCGCAGTGCAGCCCGAGCACCGCCGACGCGCCGGTGATCCATCCCTCGCGGACGACTTCGACCGCTCCACCGGGCATGGATTCCTCGCCCGGCTCGAAGACCAGGCGGATCGTGCCCGGCACGGACTCGATCTCGGTGAGCGCGCGGATGACCAGGCCGGCGCCCAGGACGATCGCGGTGTGTGCATCGTGGCCGCACGCGTGCGCGACGCCCTCCCGGCGCGACCGGTAGACCGTGCTGGTGCCGTCCGGCATCGCGAGCGCGTCGATATCGGCCCGGAGCACGACGAGGGGCCCCGGTGCGTTGCCGGGGACGTCGCACACGAGCCCGGTGCCGATCTCGAGGATCCTGGGATGCAGGCCGGCGACCTGGAGCCGCTCGGCGATCGCCTGGGTCGTCGCATGCTCGGCATAGGACAGCTCCGGGTCGGCGTGCAGGCGTCGACGGAAGGCGACGAGCTCGTGGTCCCTCGCATTCGTGAGGGATTCGATCGCGGTGCTCACGACCCGGCGACCTCCGCGGCGACGGCCTGCGTCAACTCATCGCGCAGCGACCGCACGACATCGGGCAGGTCGCCACCGGCCGACACGATCGCCCGCTGTCGCTGATAGCTCGGGCCCTCCGTCGCGATGCGCCGCAGGTCGCCGAGCTCGCGGGCGCAGCCCAATTCGTCGGCGAGGGGAGCGAGCCGGTCGACGAGTTCATCGACGACGTCGCGGAGCGGGCGGGTGTGGCCCTCGTCGTCGACCACCAGGTCCGCGTCCACGCCCCAGCGTGCCGCGCGCCACTTGTTCTCACGCCGTACCCACTCGCGGGGCACGGCCGGCAGGCCTCCCGCGTCGATGATCCGGTCGAACTCCGTCACGAGGGTCTGGGCAAGAGCGGCGACTGCTGAGATCTCCCACAGGGTCGGCATCGAATCGCACATGCGCAGCTCGACGGTGCCGTACCCGGGGTGCGGGCGGATGTCCCACCACACCTCGCGCACGGTCTCGACGGCACCGGCCTCGATGAGGGTGTCGAGGAAGACGTTGAACTCGGCCCAGTCGCGCAGGTGCGGAGGAAGGCCGGTCGTCGGCATCGACTCGAAGATCTTCGTCCGCGTGGAGGCGAGCCCGGTGTCCTGGCCGTTCCAGTACGGACTCGCGGCCGACAGCGCGAGGAAGATCGGGAGGTAGCCCGACAGCGCATTGACCGTCGCGATCGCCTTGTCGCCGGAGCGCACTCCGACGTGCACGTGGACGCCGTGCGTCGTCAAGCGGCGGGCAGGCCAGGCGATGGTGTCCACGAGGCGCTGGTATCGCTCTCCGTCGGAGATCTCCAGCTCCTGCCACGGGGTGAAGGGGTGCAGGCCAGCACCGATCACCTCGGCACCGGACTGCGCGGCGGCCACCTGGACCTCGTGGATCGACCCGGCGAGGTCGGCGCGCGCCTCAGCCACCGTCGAGCACACGCCGGTGATCACCTCGACGGTGCACTGGTAGAGCTCCTTCTTGATCTTGGGGTGCTCGGCGTCGGGATGGTCCGCACCCACCCGGGCGAGGATGTCCGGCGCGACGCAGACGAGCGCTCCCGACTGCGCGTCGACGATGCCGAGCTCGACCTCGACCCCCAGACTCGGGCCCGCCGACGCGAGAAACTCCACCACGTGGCCAGGCTAGGGGCGCGGGATAGCGTGCGGGGCGTGTCCCGCGATATTGCCGTCGCCGCATCGGGTCCTCCGGGCAGTGGCGCGGTGGCCGCGGGATCGACGTTGACATGCGCGGCCGCCGAGGCGATGCTGCGGCGCGGCGGGAGCGCCATCGACGCCGTGGTCGCCGGCGCCTTCGCCGCGACGATCGCCGAGCCGACGCTGGCGAGCCTGGGCGGCGGCGGATTCTGCCTGGTCGCCTCCCCCGACGAGCCCGTGCGCGTCGTCGACTTCTTCGTCGATATGCCGGGTGTGGGCACACAGCCCGCGACGCCTCGGCCGATGGACAACCTCAGCGTGACCTTCGGCTCCGGCGTCCAGCAGGAGTTCCACGTCGGATGGTCCAGTGTCGCGACCCCCGGCACCCTCGCCGGGCTGCTCCACCTGCATGCTCGGGACGGCCGACTGCCACTGTCGGACGTGATCTCCCCCGCTCGTGCTGCCGCGCGGGACGGCATCCGTCTCGAGCCGGTGCAGGTCGAGTTCATCCGCGTCATCGGACCCATCCTCACCCTCACCCCGGCAAGCGCTGAGCTCTTCGCTCCGCCGCTGAGCGGGCTGCCGTTCCGCAATCCGGCGTACGCCGACATGCTCGAGCGACTGTCCGACGGCGCGAGCGCGGAGCAGGCCTTCGCGATCCCGGTCGCCGACGCGGTGCAGGCGCACGGCGGTCTGGTCGACCTAGCCGATCTCGCCGCGTACGCCGTCGTCGAACGCGCCCCGGTCGGCGCACGCCGCGGGCAGGCCTGGATCTGGAGCAATCCGCCGCCGGCCTTCGGCGGCGCCATCGTGCTGGAGTCGCTCGGGCTGGTCCCGTCGACCGATCCCTGGGCCGCAGTGCCGGGCGCGCTGCGCACCGCCACCGAGCGCCATCGCGACGAGCACGCCGCTCGAGTGCGCAGGGGCACGACCCATCTCACGGTCATCGATGGGGACGGCCGAGTGGCCGCACTGTCGCTGTCCAACGGCTCGGGATCGGGCACCGTGGCCGCCGGTGTCGCGCTCAACAACATGCTGGGTGAGGCAGACCTGCACCCCGGCGGATTCCACTCGCTACCGGCCGGCGCGCGGCTGAGCTCGATGATGGCCCCGACCCTCGCGGTGAGAGACGACGGATCGGTCCTCGCCCTCGGGACCGGGGGCAGCGAGCGCATCCGCTCGGCACTGGTGCAGGTCCTGGTGCGCACGCTCGACATCGCGGAGAGCCTGGCCGAGGCGATCGCGGCGCCCCGCCTCCACGTCGGCGACGACGTCATCGACGTCGAGCCCGGCCTGCCCGCTCACCTCATGGCCACCCTGGCGGACCAGGGCCAGGTGCGCACGTGGACGAGCCCCGACCTGTACTTCGGCGGCGTCCACGCCGTGACCCGGGACCCGCAGGGCCGGGTCACGGCGGTCGCCGATACGCGCCGCGGGGGCGCGGTCGCGGTCGTCGACTAGTCGCGCTGGGAGCCGAGTACCACGGTGACCTCGCGCTCGGCGCCGTCGCGCTCGACGGTGAGGGTCACCTGATCGCCGGGGGCCAGCGAGCGCACGTCGACGATGAGGTCCGTGGCGTCCACCACCGGCACGCCGTCCAGCGCGGTGATGACATCGCCTTCGCGAAGCCCCGCGGCCGAGGCCGGGCCGTTGTCGGTGATGCCGGCGATGCGCGCGCCTGCTCCGGCGTACTGCATGTCGAGCTGGACGCCGATGATCGGTGTCGAGGACGACCCGGTGGCGATCAACTCAGAGGCGATGCGCGCTGCTGTGTCGATCGGGATGGCGAATCCCAGGCCGATGGAGCCTGCCTGGCCGCCCAGCCCGGCACCCAGCGCCGCGATCGCGGAGTTGACGCCGATGACCGCGCCGTTGCCGTCGACGAGCGGGCCACCGGAGTTGCCCGGGTTGATCGCCGCATCGGTCTGGATGGCGTTGATGAAGGCCAACTCGCCCTGACCACCCGCGGTCACCGGACGGTTGAGGGCGCTGACGATGCCCGCCGTCACGGTGCCCTGGAGCCCGAGCGGCGATCCGATGGCGATCGCCGAGTCGCCGACCTCGAGCGCGCTCGAGGATCCGAGCGTCACCGCGGGCAGGCCGCTGCGATCGACCTTGAGCACGGCCAGGTCGTATCCGGCGTTGGCGCCGACGAGCGTGGCGTCGACCACCTCGCCGTCGCTGAAGGTGACGGTGATGTCATCGCCGCCGGCGGTGACGTGGTTGTTGGTGAGGATGTAGCCGTCCTCGCGGATGATGAATCCTGAGCCGGTGCCCTGACCGCCGCCACCGTCGACGTTGATCTGGACCACGGAGGGCTGGAGTTCGGCGGCGACCGCGGCGATGCTCCCGCCGGCGGGCGGGCTGACCGGATCGCCCGTGGCGCCGATCGGCGCTGCCGCGACCGTGGTGGTGGCCTCGGGCTGCGTCATGCGCGCGACCGTGAAGCCGACCGCACCGCCGATGGATCCGGCGATGAGCGCGGTGAGGGCCAGTCCGGCGGAGGCGATGGCGATGATGCCGCCGCGACCGGGCTGCTTGGCTGCCGCCGGCTTGGGCGGGGCGACGGTGGCCGTCGATGCGTACGCCGCGTAGGGATCGCTGCTGTATCCGGCGTAGGGGTCGCTGCCGTATCCGGCGTAGGGGTCGCTGCCGTATCCGGCGTAGGGGTCGCTGCCGTATCCGGCGTAGGGGTCGCTGCCGTAGGGATCGGCCGTGGGGTAGGCGCGCGTCGCGGCCTGGTCGGCAGGCCCGGGCACCGGCGGCGCATAGGGGTCGTGCGCGCCGTAGGCAGCAGCGTAGGGATCTCGGCCGAGATTCTCGTCCGTCACGTCCATCCTCCTCGTCGGCACCGGGGCCGGGATGCGGCCCGACGCGGTGCGGCTTGTGACCATGGTGACGCCTGCGCGGGGGTGGATGTTCCCCCAGAGCCCCATCTCGGACCGGTCCTTACACGATCCTGACAGTGCTGAGCGGATTGGGCGATTCCATGCCCCGAGCCCATGCCCCGAGCCCATTCCCCGAGCCCATGCCACTCATGCTCAAGGACACGAAGTCGTCGTTTAAGCGGTCGTTCTGTCCGCTTTGCACGTCCTAAACGACGACTTCGTGTCCTTGAGCGGGGCGGGGATCCGCCTCGGCCAGCGGGGCGGGGGTCCGCCCCAGCCAGGGGGTACCGCCCCTCAGCGGGTGCGAGTGGTCACAGGTAGCGCGAGAAGATCGCGTCGATCTCGTCGCGGTGCGACGGCGACATGGCGCGGGCGCGCTCGCGATCCCAGGTGCGCCGGATCGACTCCGGGTGGTTCGGACGCGGGCGCAGCCAGTTGATCAGGGACTTCATGGTTCTTCCTCCTTCACCGCCTTGTGGGCGGTGCTTGCGTTGGGCGGCCCGGTGGGGCCACTCACACCATGGTCCACATCTGCGACAGAACTGCGACATTGACATGGCCGGGGAGTGACGCACGCCACGGAATCTCCTGGGGATCGTGAGCGGGCACCCCGAGCACGGGGCCCGCATGTGACGTGCGCCATAGTGGACGGATGGCAGACGAGTCGGCCATGCGCGACCAGGCGGAGGCCCTGCTCGCCGATGCACGCGCACGCGAGCAGGAGGCTCGCACCCGGGGGGCCTCCTACACCGTCGCCGTCGAGCGCACCCGGGCAGCGCAGGCGCTGATCCTGCTCGGCCGCCCCGATGAGGCACTGACCGATGTCGATGCCGCCCTGGACTACCTCGCGATGCTGCGTGCCGATGGCGAGCACGAGCGCCAGCGACTGCTCCACATCGGATCGCTCGCGCTGCCGCCCGCGGGACAGGACCTGGGCGACCTGGACGCGCTCGAGGCCTGGGCACGTGTCGGTCGCGCCACCGCCCTCACCCGCATGGGCCGCTTCGCCGACGCGCGGATCGCGATCGACGAGGCCCGGCCGCTGGCCCGGGGATTCGGCCGCAGGCAACTGCGCAAGCAGCTCGACGCGCTCTCCGACGAGATCGCGCGAGCCGACGGCGTGGGCGCCGAGGCCCTCGGTGCGCTCGATCGCACGCTCAACGACCCTTCGCTGAGCGAGGATGAGCGCCTGACGGCTCGCTACGAGCGGGCCGCGCACCTTGTCGAAGAGGGGAGGAACGACGACGCGATGCGGGAGGCTCTCACTCTCATTCGCGATGCCGGCGACAACCCGGCGCTCACCTGCCGTGCGCGACAGGTGCTCGGTGCGGCACTGGCCGCGCAGGGGATGGACGCCGAAGCCGACGCGACCCTGCGCGATGCCTTCGACGGCTTCCGCGCGCTGGAGGATCACCCGGCGGTGATCGCCGCAGCGCCGGGACTCGCCTGGCGCCTCATCGAGCGCGAGCACTCCGAGGATGCCGCCGGAGTCGTCGATGCGGCGCTGCCCTCCGCACGCGCACTCGGCGACCTCGGCAGCGAGGCCGACCTGCTCGCAACCCAGGGCACGGCCTGGGATCTCGCACACCGCCCTGCGGCGGCCGTCGCCTCCTTCGCACGCGCGGTCGCGACTGCCGACCGCATCCCCGATCCGGTGCGCGCGGCCGATGCCCGTCACGGCGAGGCGATCGCCCGTGCTCGCACCGGCGATGCGCACGAGTCGGTCGAGGCCCTGACGCTGCTCGACGCCGCGTCGGCGGCATATGGCGAGGCCGGGCTCCCGGAGCGAGCCGCGGAGTGCACCCACGAGGCCGCAGCGATCCTCGGCCGCCTCGGCTCCTACGACGCTGCACGCCAGCGCTACGTCGCAGCCAGGGCGGCCTACGCCGAGATCCCCGAGGTGCTGCGAGCCGATGACCTCGACGCCATCCCGGACTGCGACTACAACCTGCAGGTCCTCGACGCGATCGCCGAGGGCGGTACGCCACCGCAGGACGCCTTCGCCAGCGGCGGACACCAGATGCGCCACTCGCGGGCGGGTGCCACGACGTGATCACCGCAGACCCCCGCGCCGCCGCAGTGGCGCTTCTCGAAGGCGCGCTGGCCGTCATCCCCACCGAGACGGTCTACGGATTGGCGGGCCGCGCCGACGACCCGACCGCCGTCGAGCGCATCTACGCCGTGAAGGGACGCCCCTCCGCTCACCCGGTCATCGTCCACATCGCCGACCCGGCCCTGGACACGGCATCTCCTCGGTCCTGGGTCCGGGACGTGCCCGACTACGCACGCGCGCTGGCCCGAGCGTGCTGGCCGGGCCCCCTCACCCTGGTGCTCCCGCGCGCCTCCCGGGCCACCGACGACGTGACCGGCGGCCAGGACACGGTCGCCCTGCGGGTGCCCGCCCACCCGGACGCCCTGGCCATCCTTCGAGCGATGGACGAGCTCGATCCCGACGGCGCACCGCACGGTGTCGCGGCACCGAGCGCCAACGTCTTCGGGCACGTCAGCCCGACGACCCTCGAGCACGCCCTCAGCGACCTCGCCGACCGACTCGCGGTTGGGGACGTCGCCGTCGACGGCGGTCCATGCGCGGTCGGCGTGGAGTCGACGATCGTCGACTGCACCGGACCGCAGCCGCGCGTGCTGAGGCCGGGGCGCGTGGGCCGCGCGGATATCGAGGCGGTGACCGGACTGATGGTCCTCGACGCCTCGACGTCGGGCATTCGCGTGCCGGGCGCGCTCCCGTCGCACTACGCACCGACGGCGACCATCGCTCTCGCCGCGGACCAGGACGCGCTCGAGGCCTACGTCGACTCGGCCGTGATCGGCGGCAGCGACGCGGACTCGGTGGGCATCATCGCCATGGCGGATATCGACACCCCCGACGACGCCATCCGACTGCTCGAGGCGGAGACCGTGGACGCCTACGCGCGCGGGCTGTACGACGCCCTGCGTCGCGCGGACGCGTCGGGCATCTCCTTCATCGTCGCGGTGCTACCGCAGGTCGATGACGAAGGCGTGAGCGCGGCGATCGCCGATCGCCTCCGCAGGGCATCCGCACCTCGCTGACGGGCTACACTCGGCAACCGAACAAGGGAGCTCGCCATGACGAACCGTAGGACGACAATCAAGGCGCTCGTGGCTTCGGCAGCAGCCCTCGCACTCGCTATCGGGCTGGCACCCGCGGGAGTGGCGCAGGCGAAGGACAAGGACTGCGGCTGGAACGGCAACGTCGTGCCCCTCATGGAGCGAGCAGACCGCAAGGTGCGCTCCGCGGCGGTCAGCGAGCGCATCAAGGCCAAATTCGGCGCGGACGCGGTGGTGCAGACGTACACGCGCATGGAGGTGGACCTCCAGTCAGCCCGCGGTGCCACCACGAAGCCCACGAGCGCAGCGACTCTCACGCGCAACTACGTCGCCTACAATCTGCAGATCGTCGGGGCAAGCGGCGAGGAGACCGCCAGCGCCCAGGTGCGCTTCGACGGGCTGTGCTACCGCACCACGGTCGTCGTGGACTCGCCCTGGGTGGGCAGCACGGGCACGGACAAGCCACTCAAGGTCAGTGCGAACAAGGCGCTCAGGCTGGCCCAGGAGTACCGCCGGAACCACCAGGCGGACTATCCCCTCGGCCAGCCCCTGAACTCGATGAATCTCATGCAGGCGACTACGGCGCCCCCGGACTTCGGCAAGCTGCGGTGGTACGTCAACTACGACAATGGCGCCGGCGGGCTCAACATCCTGGCCGTTTACATGAACGGCAAAGTCACGCCGATGTAGTCAGTCGTAGCCGAGCTCGTGCAGCCGGTCATCGTCGATGCCGAAGTGGTGCGCGATCTCGTGCACGACGGTGATGTTGACCTCCTCGACGACGTCCTCGTAGGTGTCGCATATGCGCAGGGTCGGATTGCGATAGATCGTGATGCGATCCGGGAGCGCGCCCGCATACGTCGCGTCGCGCTCTGTCAGGGCGATTCCCTCGTAGAGGCCAAGCAGGTCAGGGTCATCCGGCGGACCGTCCGCCTCGATGACGAAGACGACATTGTCGACGAGCGCGGCCAACTCGGCGGGCACGGCCTCAAGTGCCTCGGCGACGAGGTCCTCGAACTCCGCCGGCGACACCTCGATCATGCGACCATCCTCTACTGCGCCCACGCGGCAGCGAGCGCAGCGGTCGCCTCGGCGACGCACGCAGCGTTGCTTCGCGGCCGGGCTCGCGCAGCACGACCCCCGGCGAGTCCCACCAGCGCGGGGAAGCCCAGGACATCGGTCAGCGAGTAGAACTCGGTCCATCGCAGCGCGGCCAGGCTGCCCGCGGGAGCTCCGGCGGCTCCACCGCCGACCACACCGTACACACTGCGGTTGCCCCACCACTGATCCTCGTAGCGCAGCACGACCTTGTCGAACACGCCGGTCACCAGGCTGCGCAGCGCCCGGTCGACCGCGCGAGGCAGGGGATCGACGACGGGACTTCCCGCGCGCAGGAGTGCCAGTGGCACGGCGACCACGACGACATCAGCCGCGAGGCTCGCGCCTGAAACCAGCCGCACACGCGCGCGGTCGCCGCTGACAGAGACGGACTCGACCGGTGACTGCAGGCGCACGTCGACACCTTCGAGCAACTCGATCGGAATCCGCGCGTAGCCACCCGCGACCATGGCATCGCCTCCCCGGTACGCCGCTCCCTCCTGTGTCGCGCGCACGCCGAGGCGCTGCGGATCGAGTGCGTAGTCCTGCGTGATCTCGACCTGCACGGCCCAGTCGTCGATGCGGCCCGACGCCCAGCCCTGGCTACGCAACCACTCCGACACGCTCATCGATCGCGGGGGCCAGGCCTGCTCGAGACGCCCGATGAGCTCGTAGATCCGTCCCCAGCGGCGCTCGGCCTCGGGCGAGCGCCGACCGGTCATCGTGTCGCGAGCGACGGCGTCGTCGTAGTCGGTCGGGACCAGCGACAGGTCGGCCTCGCGCGCGAGGGGCACAAGCGGGTTGCCTCGCGTGCCGTGGATCCATGCCGCGCCCATCTCGACCGGCGCCCCCCAGGTGTCGTCGCTCCAGATGCGCCCGCCGATGCGATCGCGCGCCTCGAGCACGGTGACCTCGGCGCCTGCGCTGGCGAGCCTTCTCGCCGCAGCCGCGCCCGCGATACCCGCGCCGACCACGATGGCCGACCGCACATCCCGACGCTCCAGGATCCGCCGGGCGGCGTACTGACCGGACTGGTAGGCACCGGTCGTCGTCGCCGGGTAGGTGGTGCTGGCGTACTCCCCCGCGAGGACGACCCGCCCTCCGAGTACGGCGTCGGCGAGGGTGCGGCGCACGGACGGGGAGACACCTGCGGGGAGGGCGGAGTACGAGCCGCGCGACCACGGATCGGTGTCCCATCGGGTCACCAGCGAGGCGATCGGATCGGGCACCGCGCTGCGATCGCGCGGGGCGCGGACCGGGACCTGGGCGGATGCTGACCGGAGCAGGACCCCTGCCCCGACCGCTCCCACGCCTGCCGCGAGGAAGGCCCTCCTGTCCATGCATTCACCCTGTCACGGGACGCATCATGAGGCCATGGGGCGGATGCGACTCACGGCAATTCACTGCGACCGGATTGGGACGATTGCGGTCCTTGACTCGCTGTGCGGACGGGCAGAGACTGAATGAAGCGGTATCGCCGCGGCAGTGAGAGGAGGATTGATGATCACTCCCATCACCGAAGCCCTCCTGCAGGAGGAGCATCGACCAGGACCCCGTGCGTGGAAGGCGGCACACCCGGGTGACAGTTGAGGGCTGGCATCGAGCCCAGCCCACTCACGCATGCGAAGGGGTCGCCCCACTCGGGGCGGCCCCTTCGGCGTGTGCGACGCCGAACTTCGGGAGTCTCA
>JALQSY010000189.1 GCA_023264215.1 Candidatus Nanopelagicales bacterium | reverse complement strand
GCGCGCGACATTCGCGTGCTGGTCATCACGCGGGCCGATCGCCTCCACACCATGCGCACCCGCGGGGTCATGCCGCCCGAGACGCAGGAGAAGAAGGCGCGCGAGACGCTCGAGATCTACGCGCCGCTCGCTCACCGCCTGGGCATGAACACCATGAAGTGGGAGCTCGAGGATCTTGCCTTCGCCACGCTCTATCCGAAGGTCTACGAGGAGATCGAGCGACTGGTCTCGCAGCGCGCACCCTCGCGCGATGAGTACCTCACCGGCGTCATCGACAGCCTGGAGTCCGACATCAAGGGGGCGCGGATCAAGGCCTCGGTCACCGGTCGGCCCAAGCACCTGTACTCCGTCTACCAGAAGATGGTCGTGCGCGGACGCGACTTCACCGACATCTACGACCTCGTCGGCGTGCGGATCCTGGTCGAGTCGATCCGCGACTGCTACGCGGTGCTCGGCATCGTCCATGCCCGCTGGAGCCCGGTCCCCGGTCGCTTCAAGGACTTCATCGCGATGCCGAAGTTCAACATGTACCAGTCCCTTCACACCACCGTCATCGGTCCCGGAGGCAAGCCCGTCGAGCTTCAGATCCGCACGTGGGACATGCACCGGGCCGCTGAGTTCGGCGTGGCCGCTCACTGGCGCTACAAGCAGCGCGATGTGGGCGGCAAGCAGGGACCCGATGATTTCGGCTGGCTGCGGCAGCTGCTCGAGTGGCAGCGCGAGACCTCTGACCCGGATGAGTTCCTCGACTCGCTGCGCTACGACCTGTCGTCCTCCGAGGTCTTCGTCTTCACTCCCAAGGGAGATGTCGTGGCCCTGCCTCAGGGCAGCACGTCCGTGGACTTCGCCTACAGCGTGCACACCGAAGTCGGCCATCGCTGCGTCGGCGCGCGTGTCAACGGCAAGCTGGTGCCGCTGGAGTCCGAACTCGCCAACGGCGACGTCGTCGAGGTCTTCACCTCCAAGGCCGAGGGTGCCGGTCCGAGTCGCGACTGGCTCACCTTCGTCAAGTCGGCCCGGGCGAAGTCCAAGATCAAGGCGTGGTTCAGCAAGGAGCGCCGAGAGGAAGCCGTCGAGCAGGGCAAGGAGGCCATTGTCCGGGCGATGCGCAAGGAGGGCCTGCCCCTGCAGCGGCTGATGACCAACCAGTCGCTGTCCACCATCGCGGCCGAACTTCACCAGCAGGACGTGTCCGCCCTCTACGCCGCGGTGGGCGAGGGCCGTATCTCCGCGGCGAGCATCGTGCGCAGGCTGGTGGCCGCGGCCGGCGGGGTCGATGGCGCGGCCGACGATGCGGCTGAGGCGTTCACCCCGACCGCCCCCTCGAGGAGCGTGGCCCCCGGGGATGCCGGCGTGCTCGTCAAGGGGGCCAGTGACGTCTGGGTCAAGCTGGCCCGCTGCTGCACGCCGGTGCCCGGCGATGAGATCGTCGGCTTCGTCACCCGCGGCTCGGGAGTGTCGGTGCACCGTCGCTCCTGCGTCAACGTGCCCGGCCTGGAGGCCCAGCAGGATGCCGGCGCACGCTTCGTCGACGTGTCGTGGGCCCCGTCCTCGGGCAGTGTCTTCCTGGTCAACATCCAGGTGGAGGCACTCGATCGGGCCCGGCTGCTGTCCGACGTCACGCGCGCGCTGTCCGATCAGCACGTCAACATCCTCAGCGCTTCGGTGACGACCACGCGCGAGCGCATCGCGCTCTCGCGCTTCACCTTCGAGATGGCAGACCCCAAGCACCTGGGGGCTGCGCTCAAGGCGGTGCGTCAGGTCGACGGCGTCTTCGACGCCTATCGCGTCTGAGCGCTCAGCTGCCGAACTCCGACATCGTGCCCTCCACGGCCGCGAGAAGCGCTCGGGTCGACTCCACGGTCTGCTCGGCCTTGGCGATCGCCCGGGGATCGCCCTTGGCCCGCGCGGCAGCGAGTGCGTCCTCGGCCTTGGTGAGCGAGGCGCGGAACTTCTCGGCCGTATCCTCGGCGCGTGCCAGCCGGGCCGGGTCGGTCGCGGCCCAGCGGCGATCGTCCGCCTGCCTGACCGCATCCTCGACCGCCTTGAGGCGCCGCTCGATGCGCTCCTTCTCGGCCCGCGGCACGTGGCCGACGGCCTCCCAGCGCTCCTGGATGGCGCGTAGCGCACGCTTCGCCGCGGCGATGTCGGTCACGGGCAGGATCGACTCCGCCTCGGTCACCAGCGCGAGCTTGCGGTCGAGATTCGCGCGTTGCTCGCTGTCGCGCTCGGCATTGACCGCATCCCGGGCAGCGAAGAAGGCATCCTGTGCTGCCCGGAATCGAGCCCACAGGCGGTCCTCGTCCTGACGGCTGCCGCGCGGGGCTGCCTTCCATCGATCCATCAGCGCCCGATACGCACGCGTGGTGCCAGCCCAGTCCGTGGAGGCCGAGAGGCCCTCCGCCTCGCGGATGAGCGCCTCCTTGGCGCCGAGCGCCTCCTTGCGCTCGGCGTCGCGTGCGGCGAAATGCTGCCGCCTGCGGCGGTCGAACGCGGTTCGCGCGGAGCTGAAGCGCTTCCACAGCGCCTGCTCGCGCCCGCGGTCGATGCGCGGTGCGGCCTTCCATGCCTCGAGTAGGGCCGTGAAGCGCTCGCCCGTCGCCTTCCAGCTGTTCGACTCGGTCAGCGACTCGGCCTCCACCACGATGGCCTCGCGGGCTGCGAGCGCCTCCTCGCGCTGGCGGGCGCGGGCCTCGTCGCGGGCGGCGCGGGCGGCGATCATCAGTGCGTCGACCTCGTCGCATGCGCGCGCGAGCTCCTCGACGTCGCCGAGGAAGGCCGGTGCTGCCAGCGCCTCGCGCGCGTGTGCCACGGCCGTCGGCGCGGTGTCGAGCCCGCGCCCCTCCTTGAGGCGGTACGCCGCGAGGTCGACCTCGACGAGCAGGTCGTCGTACTTGCGACCGAAGAACGCCAGGCCCTCCTCCGGGGTGCCGGCAGCCCACTGGCCGACGGCGACCTCACCCGCGGGGGTGCGCAGCCACACGGTTCCATCGGAGTCGATTCGCCCGAATCGACTCGGATCGGTGCGGCGCACGGCAGGGCCAGCCTGGGGGGCGGGACGCTTGAGCGCGGACGGGGGCGGGACCGCGGGACGCGCGGGAGCCGCCGCTGCGGGACCCGCGGGCATCGGGATCGCGTGCACCGTCGTCACCTCCGCGACGACTGCGCCCTCGTCGTCGGCGATGACGGTCGTGGTGGTCTCGATGGCCTGGATGACCGGTGCCGGGGGCAGGACCGGAGCTGCTCCGCGAGCCTCGAGGACGCCGAACGGCTCGGCGGCCGCGGGCACCTCCTCGATGATCTCCACGGATACGTCCTCCGGCAGGCCGCTGTCCGGCTGCCCCGGGATGCTCTCGGTCATCGACCCTCCTAGTTTGCCGGCGACGTGGTCAGCGTCGCCTTCTCGATGACGACCGGCTGGGCTGGTGGCCCGTCCGTGCCGCCTCCTTCCACTCCCGCCGCCGCGATCCCTTCCACG
>JALQSY010000188.1 GCA_023264215.1 Candidatus Nanopelagicales bacterium | reverse complement strand
CACCGGCTTGATGGCCGGAGTCTGCGCGGGATCCTCCAGTGACCCCTCGCCCGAAGGCGTGACCGGAACCGCCGCGGGCACCTCGACCGGCGCGTCGACGCGTGAGGCGAGGCGGACCAACCCCCACAGCGCGAGCGCCGCTGCACCACCGGCCACGAGTGAGGGCAGGGGTGCAAGCAGGAGATCGACCGGTCGCAGGATCGCAGCGACCGCACCGACAAGACCTGCGACGATCATGACCTGGACGCCGAAGCTGACGCGGTCGCGAGCGCGCATGCCAGCCCACGCCGAGACGATGATGACGGCCACCACCACGACGATCACGACGATCGACTTCGTCGCGGTGCCGAATGTCGATGTCGCCCACTCCTTGACGACGGCCGGCGGGATGTCGATCGCCGTCGACGCGACGACCTCGATGGGGGCGTAGCCGGGCTCGATGAGCGCCGCGACGAGGGTGCCGGTGGCGGCGCCGAAGGCGGCCGAGACCACCCCGATGACGGCGTATACCCAGCGACTCACCCGGTCACGGTACGTCGGCCGGGGCCTGCTGGCACCTCAGGCGATGACCTGCGGCAGGCCGAAGGTCGTGTGCACGCCTGGCGCGAACAGCGGTCGCAGCGTCGGCTCGGGACCGACGTGGAGCCCGGCGCGCTCGACGAGGTCCTGGTCGAGGTCGATCAGCTCCGCGGCGTGCACCACCCACGGCTCGTGCTCGTTGGGGGTCCAGACGGTGCGCCCGGCGAGGGTGGAGTGCAGTCCCCAGCGCGCGGTGACGAACACTTCGACGTCGGTCGGCTCGACGCGCTCGCCGACGCGGGCGCTCATGGTGAGCGATCCGCCTCCGCGCGGATAGCGGCGGTGCGACGTCCACCACCACATGTCCCCGCGCTGCTTCACGTGCATGCGTGCCCAGGTGTAGGGCAGGCGGTAGCCCCAGCGCGCGGACATCGCGGTGAACCAGCGCGTCGCCTCGAGGCTGCGGAAGACGACACCGTGTCGGCCCTCGTCGTCGACGGAGTACAGCCGGACATTGCACTCCAGGAATGTGCCGAGGTACGGCGTCGGGTGGTGTCGGCCAAGGCCGGCGTCGACCATGCGGAAGGGCACGAGTCCGACGTAGGTCGCCCCATCGAGGACGTCGGGTCGGGTGCCGCGCGGCAGCATCGGTGCGACCTGCTCCGGATCGACCGCCCAGTGCAGGAAGAACAGCGACAGCCAGTCCTGATCGAACATCGCCGGACCCTGCAGCGGCGGGGCGACCGGGCTGACGCCGCCGTATCGCTGCGACATCACGCGGCGTGATGGGGAGCGTTCACCGCGCAGGCGGGCGTCGAGCCGGGAAGCTTGTAGCGGTTCACTGCGATCCACTTGTAGGTGCGGTCAGCGACCCAGGCGACTCCCGGTGCGTCACCGATGGCGCCGAGGACCGGCCAGGGGATCGGCGCATCGCGCAGCATGCGCATCACGGCTCGACTGCCGGAATGCACGCGGCGATCCGAATCGACGTACTGCACGGCCGCGCTGCACTCATCGGGGGTGAGGTTGTACTGCTCGATCGCGGTGAACTGCCAGGGCTCAATGTCGCAGTCGGGCCGGATCCACCTCTTGATGACGTTGACCGAGGCCGTGCAGAAGCCGCAGTCCCCGTCGAAGATCATCAGCGGCCGCATGCTCTCGACACTACCCCGGACTAGGTCCCGGCGCCGTCGGCAGCAGAGTCCGCGACGATGGTCGTGCCCCCGCCGGTGAGCGTGAGGTCGCCGTCGGCCACCTGCCAGGTCGGGTTGGCCGCGAGGGCATCGGCGATGACCCGGTCCTGCTCCATGAGGGCCGGCTCGCAGCCCATCCGGGTCGATGCCAGCGGGCCGACCTCCAGGCGAGTGTCGGTAATGGTCAGGGTGCCGCCCATGTCATTGCAGGGGGTGTCCACCGAGATGCTGTCGGCCGTGAAGGTGATCGTCACTGGCTCGATGACAGGTGCCTCCGTGCCGTCCACCGTGATCGAGGTGACCACGTAGGAGCCTCCGATGAGGGTCCGGGGGTCGCCCCCGGCGGTCCCACCGCAGGCGGTGAGGGCAAGGGCGGCGATGGCCGCGACGAGCGACATGGACCTGATGGACCTCATGGGCACCTCCGAGCATCCGACGCGGCGAAAGCACCGACGGTTGCGTCCGGGCCGGCATCCCTGTCGGGCTAGCCCGGCCAGATATCGCCGATCGTGTAGCCCTCGGGGAAGGGGTCGCTGTCGTCGAGCACCCATTCCGAGGAGCCCGTCACCCAGGCGCGACCGGTGATGGTCGGGAGTACGGCGGGGTAGTCGCCGACGGTGGTCTGGCCGACGAGCCTGCCGGTGAACGTCGTGTCGAGCATGCCCATGTGCACGAACGGCTGGTCGATCGCGAGTTCCCCGCGCGCATGCATGCACGCCATGCGCGCGCATGTGCCCGTGCCGCAGGGGGAGCGGTCCAGCGCACCGGTCCACGTGCCCGGATCGTCGCTGAGCTGGTCGGTGGCCATCACCATTGCGTTGCGCCCGTCGATCCCGGGCGCTGGCGAGGGACCGGTCAGCATCACCAGGTTGACGTGATGGATGTCGGGATTGAGTGGGTGCTGCACGGGATAGGTCTGATTGGCCGCGAGCTTCAGTCGCGCACCGAGGGAGATCAGGCGCGGAACGTCGGCGGGCTCGAAGCCCACGCCGAGATCCTCGGCTCGGGCGAGCACGAAGAACTGGCCGCCGAAGGCGATGTCGACGGGAATCGCGAGGTTCGCGCCGGGCGGATCGACGCGCGGGTCCGTCGGCAGGGTGAGTGGCACGCCGAGATGCACGGCGAACGCCGGCACATTGCTGATGGTGACTGCGGTGACCCTGCCCCCCTCGCATCGCGCCTCGACGCTCACCAGGCCGACAGCGGTCTCCACGGTGATCGTGGTGACCGGCTCGACCATCCGGATGCGACCGCTCTCGAGAAGCGCGGTGACGGCGCACATGGTGTTGCTGCCCGACATCGGCGTGAAGGCACCCTGCTCCATGACGATGATCGCGACGTCGGCTTGGGGATCGGAGGGCGTGAGCGCGAGCACGGCGCACAGGCCCGGGTATCCGCGCGGCTCATGGAGCACCAGTCTCCGGAAGCCATGCAGGTGCTGCGTGGCGTAGTCGAAGCGTTCGGCGATGGTCGACCCGGGGACGAGGTCGTCGACATCGACGATTACACGGCCGGGCTCGCCCTCGGCGTGGGCCTCGATGGAGGTGAAACTCAGGCTCACAGGGCCTGAGCATGCCGCAGGGCGGCGCCCAGTTCTGCGCGGGCCTCAGCGGTGATGGGCCGGATCGGCGCGCGGGTGGGCCCGGCGGACTCGCCGATCTCCTCCAGGCCGCCCTTGATCGCCGCGACGTAGTTGTGCGATTCCAGGATGTCGTTGACCGGCCACAGCCCTGCCCACAGCCGACGTCCCTCGGCGAGATCGCCTTT
>JALQSY010000187.1 GCA_023264215.1 Candidatus Nanopelagicales bacterium | reverse complement strand
TTCCTGTTCCAGATGCTGCGCGACCTGCAGGACACCCGCCTGACCGCCGACGGCCGCGCGCGGCTGGAGGCCGACATCGCGGCGACGCGGTCGTGGTTCGCGAGCAACGCGGAGCAGGGGCTCGCCGATCTGGAGAAGATGGCGCGCGACGTCCGCAAGCGGGCCGACGCTGATGCGAGCAACGCCCAGCTTCAGCTCCGCGCCTCGCGGCTGGAGGCGGCCGTGCAGCGCGCGCAGCAGGGCGGCGGTGCCGCCTACATGCAGCGGGTCGCCGAGGCGTTCCTTGACCCCACGGCGCAGGGCTACGACGAGGCGGCCGAGGTCGTCTTCCACGAGCTGTGGGCGCGCGGCTTCGAGCAGTACCTCGGCAGCGGCAGCGCGCCGAGCGAGAGCCTGCGCACGGTCTTCGCGCGCTTCGCCAAGTACATCACGAGCATTTACAAGAGCCTGCGCCGCCTGAACGTCACGGTCTCGCCCGAGGTCGCCGACGTCTTTGACCGGCTGGTGGCGACCGAGGACGCCATCGCGCAGGAGCGGCGCGGGGCGACCTACCAGCTCTCGCCCGGCGTCCTCGACGGCGCGACCCCGGCCGAGGCGCGCGAGCTGCGCCGACTGGCGGCCGAGGCCGAGGAAGAGGCGACCACGCAGATGGCGCGGCGCGAGGAGAACGCGCTCAAGCGGCAAGAGCGGGATCGCCGCGCCGCCCGGCGCGAGGCGCTGACCAACGAGCTCACCGAGCAGGTGGCGCGCGAGCCTGCCTACGCCGCGATGTCCATTGCCGCGACCGGGCGGCTGCCTGACGGAACCGAGACCGGCACCGGCAAGATCAGCCGGGCCGAGGTCGAGTTCGTCGCCGACGCGGCGACGGCCGACCGCATCCCGCGCCGGGTGATCTCGGGCCGCACCACCCCGGCCAACGCGATCCCCCTCGCAGATCTCGCGATGCTGTCAGGCTTTCCTGACATCGTCAGCCTCGTCACCGCGCTGGCCGACCCGAACATGCGGAGCCTGCAGGACGAGGTCGCCGCCCGCGTCGATGCCCAGATGCAGGCCGAGTTCGGCGCGGAGACCGACCCCGACGCGCTGCGCGATCAGGCCATCGAGGCCGTGCAGAACACCAAGTTCCAGCAGCTGCAGCAGCTCCAGCTCCGCATCCTGCGGCGGCTGGCGGCGGAGCCGCTGGCGCGAGTGTCGCGTCGGCAGGCGGAGCAGGTGGGCGCGCCGCCCGCGGCGGCCGACACCGCCGCCGAGCGGGCGGCCGAGGCCGAGCAGGCCGCCGCGCGCACGCCGCGCGAGGGCGTGCAGAGCGCGCTGGCACGCATTCGGGCCAACGTCCAGCGGCAGGCCAACGTCCCGCAGCGCCGGGCGCAGGCGGCGGCCACGCGGCAGACCCGCGGCATCCAGCGCAACATCGACCCGGCCGCGATCACCGAGGCCGCGGTCCGGTACGTCGCCGCGCTGGAGGTGGGCAAGGCCACCCCCGCCCGTTACCGGCAGGCCGCCCAGCGCCTGACCGTGAAGATCGAGCGCGCCATCGCCGCCCGGAACTACTCCGAGGCGTCGTCGCTGATGGAGCAGCGCGCGCTGAACCTCGCCGTCGCCAAGCGCGCCGCCGTCGTTCAGAGCAAGATCGAGCAGCAGCGCACGCGGTGGCGCGAGGTCACCGCCCGCAGCGACAAGCGGCTGGCGCAGCGCTACTCGATCGACTGGATCAACGCGATCCGCGTGCTGCTGGAGCCCCTCGACTTCGCCCGCGTCAACGACCGCAATTTCAAGGCAGAGGACGCCCTCGCCGAGCTGCAGACCGTCGAGCCCGCGCTCTACGCGGACATCATGAACCAGATCAGCGCCGCGGGGCGGGACGCCCAGCTCGCCGCGCAGGCCGACCCGAAGCAGCCGCACCGCGCCCTGAGCGTGACGCGGATGATGGAGATTTTCGATCTCGCCAACCAGTTGCTGGCGAACGCGCGCAACACCCACGGCCTGCTGGTCGAGGGGCGGCGCGTCGAGTTCGGCAAGATTGCGGCCGAGACGGCGAGCTACATCGACAACCGCCGCGAGGTGCAGCGCCGCGCGGCCAAGCCCCCGACCCGGCCGAGCCGGTTCCGCGAGGCGTGGGCCGACATGACGGCGGGCTTCCGCGCCACGCTGCGCCGCGTCGAGATCCTCGCGCGCGACCTCGACAACGGCGACGCGCGCGGGCCGGTGACGCGCTACCTCGTGCGGCCGGTGATGGCGGCGGTCGATGCCTACAGCGAGGCTCGGCTCGAGCCCCTGCAACGCCTCGGCGACCTGCTGAAGGATCGCGGCGATCTGCTGAAGGCGAAGGAGATCAAGGCCGACGAGCTCGCGCCGGGCTGGTCGTTACGCAACAAGGGCGAGCTCCTGATGGCCGTGCTGAACACGGGCAACGAGAGCAACCTGCGCAAGCTCCTGATGGGCGGCGGCCGCGTCGGCGAGCAGTGGTCGGCGTGGACCTCGACCCAGACCAGCGCCGAGGAGCTCGACACGTCGCGGTGGGACGCGTTCCTCGACCGCATGTTCGCCGAGGGCGTCCTGACCAAGGACGACATGGACGCGGTGCAGGGGATCTGGGACATCTTCGAGGACACGAAGAGCGGCGCGCAGGCGGCGCACCAGCGGATGTTCGGCTACCGGTTCGTCGAGGTCGAGGCCTCGCCGGTCCAGACGCCGGTCGGCACCTACCGCGGCGGCTACGTCCCCGCCGTCCTCGACCGCCTCATGAACCCCGGCTCGGACAAGTACGAGGTGCAGGAGGTCATGTCGCAGCAGGCGAACGCGTCGATGTTCCCCGGCGCGGAGAAGGGCTTCACGCAGGCGCGAACCGACGCGACCTACGTTATCGACCTCGACATCACGCGCTTGCCGATGCACTTCGACCGCGTCATGAAGTTCACCCACCTCGGCCCTGCGGTGCAGCAGGCGGCGCGTCTGGTGAACAACGCCGAGTTCGCCGCCCAGATCGCGCGGGTCAATCCGCGCCTGACGCGCGACGCCCTGATCCCGTGGCTCAAGCGGACGGTGCAGCAGCAGGTGGCCGCCCCCTCGACGACCCCCGGCCTGCGCCTGATCTCGCGCGGCGCGGAGGTGCTCGACCGGCGCGTCGGCATGCACATCATGGCGGCCAACCTGAAGAACGCGGCGGAGCAGATGACGGGCTTCTTCCCCGCGCTCGCGCGCATCCCGGCCAAGCACCTGCTGGCGGCGGGGACGACGTGGAAGCTCGACGGCGCAAGCGCGCGGCGGCACATGCTGGAAGTCTCGCCCTTCATGCGGCAGCGCATCGAGATCGGGGCGAACGAGACGCTGAACCTGATCGACAACATCATGCGCGAGCCGGGCTTGCTGGCGCGGGCGCAGGACGCCGCTGTCCGGTACTCGTACTTCGCGCAGCAGCTCGTCGCCAGCGCGATGGAGCCGACGATCTGGCTGGCGGCGGAGCGGCAGGCGATGGAGACGATCTACCC